>NZ_PJAV01000175.1:0-76720 GCF_002836695.1 Pseudoalteromonas sp. 78C3 | reverse complement strand
AGGAGCGTTGTCGATTGATGCGAAATCTTTAGCAACACCGCCGTATACTTTTGCAAGTACGTTAGTGATTGCTGCAGTTAGTGTAGTTTTACCGTGGTCAACGTGGCCAATTGTACCAACGTTTACGTGCGGTTTTACGCGTTCAAACTTTTCTTTTGCCATCTTAAAAAATTCCTAATAAAGAAATTAAAGCCTGACTCACTATTGAGCCAGACAAGCTAAAATTATATAACAGCGCGAGCTGAAATTATTGTATCTGCAACGTTTTTAGAGGCTTCAGCGTACTTCATAAACTCCATAGAGTATGAGGCACGGCCCTGTGTTGCAGATCGTAAAGCAGTCGCATAACCAAACATTTCAGAAAGAGGAACCTGCGCATTAATTTGCTTAAGTCCACCTAATGCATCTTCCATGCCTTCGATTATGCCGCGGCGACGGTTTAAGTCGCCAACTACATCACCCATATTTGAATCAGGAGTGAGTACTTCAACCTTCATTACTGGCTCTAGTAGTACAGGGTTAGCTTTAAGCGCCCCATCTCTCATTGCCAGTGAACCTGCTATTTTAAATGCCATTTCATTCGAATCTACATCATGGAATGAACCATCATATAAAGTCGCTTTAACGCCAAGTAATGGGTAGCCTGCCAGTACACCTTGAGACATTTGCTCTTGGATACCTTTGTCTACCGCAGGGACGAACTCTTTAGGAACAGAACCACCTACGGTTTCGTTAACGAACTCGTAAATTGGTGACTCATCATCCGTAATATCCATCGGTTCAAGTTTAATCCAAACGTGACCATATTGACCACGACCACCTGACTGACGTATAAACTTCCCTTCAACCTTAACAGTTGAACGAATAGCTTCTCGGTATGAGACCTGCGGCTTACCAACGTTACATTCAACACTGAATTCACGTTTCATACGGTCGACGATGATATCTAGGTGAAGTTCACCCATGCCAGAGATTATAACCTGGCCTGATTCTTCGTCAGTTTGTACTCGAAAAGAAGGGTCTTCAGCAGCTAGTTTACCCAGCGCGATACCCATCTTATCTTGGTCAGCTATAGTGCGAGGCTCAACCGCAATAGAGATTACTGGTTCAGGGAATTCCATACGCTCAAGCGTAATAATAGAATTCGGATCACACAGTGTTTCACCTGTTGTTACGTCTTTAAGACCAATAGCTGCCGCGATGTCGCCTGCGAAAACTTCTTTGATCTCTTCACGAGAGTTTGAATGCATCTGTACGATACGGCCAAGTCGCTCACGCTTACTTTTTACTGGATTATATACCGTGTCACCCTGTTTAACAGTACCAGAGTAAACACGGAAAAAGGTCAAGGTTCCAACAAACGGGTCTGTTGCAATCTTAAAAGCGAGTGCAGCAAACGGCGCTTTATCATTAGCTGGACGTTCTTCCTCAGTACCATTTTCTAGGATACCTTGGATTTGTTTCACTTGCTCTGGTGAAGGCATATATTCAACAACGCAATCAAGCACAGCTTGAACACCTTTGTTTTTAAATGCGCTACCACAAGTAACTGGAACAATCTCATTAGCTAATGTTCGTTGGCGTAAAGCATTTTTAATTTCTGCTTCACTTAACTCTTCACCTTCTAAGTATTTATCCATTAGTTCTTCTGTTGCTTCAGCAGCGCTTTCAACTAAGTGAGAGCGCCATTCTTCAGCTAATTCCAGAAGTTCTGCCGGTATTGCCTCATAAGAGAAAGTCATACCCTGGTCCGCTTCGTTCCAGTTAATCACTTTCATTTTTATAAGGTCAATAACACCTTTAAAGTCGTCCTCAGCGCCTACAGGCAACTGAATTGGAACAGGCGTTGCTCCAAGACGAGATTTCACCTGGCTAACCACAGCTAAGAAGTCAGCGCCCGTGCGATCCATTTTATTTACGAAGATCATTCTCGGAACTTCGTATTTGTTCGCTTGACGCCAAACTGTCTCAGTTTGCGGCTGTACACCAGATGAAGCACAAAGAACAACTACCGCACCATCTAATACGCGTAAAGAACGCTCTACTTCGATAGTGAAATCTACGTGTCCTGGAGTATCAATAATATTGATACGATGGGCGTCAAATTGAGCATCCATCCCTTTCCAAAAACACGTTGTTGCAGCAGAAGTGATTGTGATACCACGCTCTTGTTCCTGCTCCATCCAATCCATAGTTGCAGCGCCATCATGTACTTCACCGATCTTATGAGAAAGACCCGTGTAGAACAGAACACGTTCTGTTGTGGTGGTTTTGCCTGCATCTACGTGAGCGACAATACCTATATTACGATAGCGCTCAAGTGGAGTTGTACGTGCCATATGATCCTCTTAAAGGTTAAAGACAGATTACCAACGGTAATGAGCGAATGCTTTATTCGCTTCAGCCATACGGTGAACGTCTTCACGTTTCTTAACCGCAGTGCCTTTATTATCAGAAGCGTCAACGATTTCTTGAGCTAAACGTAAGCCCATAGATTTTTCGCCACGCTTACGTGCAGCGTCTACTAACCAACGCATACCTAATGCGTTACGACGAACTGGACGTACTTCAACTGGTACTTGATAAGTTGAACCACCAACACGGCGAGATTTAACTTCTACCTGTGGGCGGATGTTATCAAGTGCAGTTTCAAAGATTTCTAGGTGCGACTTGCCTGATTTCTCAGCAGCCACGTCTAGCGCACCATAAACAATTTTTTCAGCAGTAGATTTCTTGCCGTCTAACATCACGATGTTAACGAATTTAGCAAGAAGTTCCGATCCGAACTTAGGATCTGGAAGAATTTTACGTTGACCGATTACGCGTCTTCTAGGCATTTTGTATCTCCGGTTTATTCAGGTTTGCTCTTTCGAGTCAATCACCCAAAACAATAATTATAAATATTTAGTGCTTGGCCTTACTAACGGAAAACAATTAGCCTTTAGGGCGTTTTGCACCGTATTTAGAACGAGCTTGACGACGATCGCTAACGCCTGCACAGTCAAGTGCACCACGAACAGTGTGAAAACGAACACCTGGTAAATCTTTAACACGACCACCACGGATTAGGATTACACTATGCTCTTGAAGGTTATGACCTTCACCGCCAATGTATGAAGTTACTTCGAAACCGTTAGTTAAACGTACACGTGCTACTTTACGTAACGCCGAGTTTGGTTTCTTAGGTGTAGTTGTATATACGCGAGTACATACACCGCGCTTTTGCGGACACGCTTTTAGTGCAGCTGAGTTACTTTTCGTAACCTTGCTACGGCGTGGCTTACGCACTAGCTGGTTAATAGTTGCCATTTAAATAGCTCCTGAAATTAAAATTACTACTGAAAAAAATAAAAAATCCGCCCTTTATTTACGAGCCTGCATTAAGCACACAAGTAAATGGGTGGCGGAATTTTAATGAGCAAAGTTTAACCTGTCAACCTAAACTAACCGCAAGACAGCATATAACTGACTTGCGATCACTTAATCTATTGATTAAGAACAGTTTATTGATTTCCAGACAAATCAGCATTTAGAGCGTCTGTAAGTGCTTGAGTTGCCTCTTCTGCACTTACTGTTTGCTCTTCTACTACTACTTTGCTTTGTTTACGGCGAGCCATACGTTCTTGATGATACGCAAAACCGGTACCGGCTGGGATCAAACGACCCACAATTACGTTTTCTTTAAGACCGCGAAGCTCATCGCTCTTACCATTCACTGCCGCATCTGTAAGAACACGTGTTGTCTCTTGGAAAGACGCTGCAGAGATGAAAGATTCTGTTGCTAGTGATGCTTTTGTGATACCCATTAACTGGATTTCAAACTTAGCTGGTATCTTACCTTGTTTTTCAAGGTCACGGTTTGCGATATTAACGCGCGCCACTTCGATTTGCTCACCGGCTAAGAAGTCAGTATCACCGCCGTGCATAATGGTACATTTACGTAACATTTGACGGATAATTGTTTCAATGTGCTTGTCATTGATCTTAACGCCTTGCAAACGGTAAACCTCTTGCACTTCGTTAACGATATAGTTAGCAACATGAGTCACACCACGTAGGCGTAAGATGTCATGCGGTGATTCAGGACCATCGGCGATAACTTCACCTTTAGACACTTGCTCACCTTCAAACACGTTAAGTTGACGCCATTTAGGAATCATCTCTTCGTAATGATCACCTTCAGCTGGAGTAATAACTAAACGCTTCTTACCTTTAGTCTCTTTACCGAAGCTAATTGTACCAGTTACTTCAGCTAATATAGCTGGTTCTTTTGGCTTACGAGCTTCAAATAAGTCGGCTACGCGTGGTAGACCACCCGTGATATCACGAGTTTTCGAACCTTCTTGCGGAATACGTGCTAACACGTCACCTGGGTTTGCTGTAACGCCGTCAATAACTTCAATCGTCGTGAATGAAGGAAGACGTGTTTCTTGCAGACCGCGCTCTTCACTTTCGATGATAAGCTTTGGTTCTTTCGTATTTACTTTAGCAAGATCTTTTACAACTACACGGGTTAAACCAGTTAGCTCATCAGTCTGTGCTTCAGTATTTGAATCATCGATATCGCTGAACGATACTTTTGATTTATGCTCAAGAACGATTGGGTGACTATGCGGGTCCCAAGTAGCAACGATATCGTTACCTAGAACTTCAGCATTGTCTTGCACTGTTAATACCGCACCGTAAGGTACTTTATAACGCTCTTTCTCACGACCATGACTATCAATGATAGTAATTTCCGTAGAACGAGAGGTAATAACAATCTTACCGTCTGTGTTTAATACGTACTTAGAGTTATGAAGTTTTAATGTACCGTTAGTTTTAACTTGTACATTATTTTCTGCAGACGCTCTAGATGCCGCACCACCGATGTGGAAGGTACGCATTGTTAACTGTGTACCCGGCTCACCAATTGACTGTGCCGCGATAACACCCACTGATTCACCAGCGTTGATGATATGACCACGTGCTAGGTCACGACCATAACAGTTAGCACAAACACCAAAGTCATTATCACAAGTGATAACAGAACGTACACGAACTTCATCTACTGAATGCTCTTCTAAGAGATCACACAGTTTTTCGTCTAGCATGATATTACGTTCAACAAGCACTGTATTAGTACCTGGAATCACAATATCTTCAGCAACAACACGACCTAGAACACGTTCACGAAGTGCTTCTACAACATCACCACCTTCAATAAGCGGTTTCATTGTTAAGCCATCTTCTGTGCCACAGTCATCTTCATTGATTACCAAATCTTGTGCA
The DNA here is from genome assembly GCF_002836695.1 of Pseudoalteromonas sp. 78C3. Taxonomy (NCBI): domain Bacteria; kingdom Pseudomonadati; phylum Pseudomonadota; class Gammaproteobacteria; order Alteromonadales; family Pseudoalteromonadaceae; genus Pseudoalteromonas; species Pseudoalteromonas sp. 78C3. Next base: position 71,449 of record NZ_PJAV01000175.1, on the reverse strand, counting down.
ACGTCTACTAGACGACGCGTTAGGTAACCCGAGTTTGCTGTTTTAAGTGCTGTATCGGCAAGACCTTTACGCGCACCATGCGTTGAGATGAAGTACTGAAGTACGTTTAGACCTTCACGGAAGTTAGCTGTGATTGGAGTCTCGATGATTGAACCATCTGGACGTGCCATTAGACCACGCATACCCGCCAACTGACGAATCTGTGCAGCACTACCACGAGCACCTGAGTCGGCCATCATAAACACTGAGTTAAATGACGGTTGCTCTACTTCTTCACCTTGTGCATTGATAACTGTGTCTTTCGACAAGTTAGACATCATCTCACGTGATAAGTTTTCGTTTACACGTGACCAGATATCGATAACTTTGTTGTACTTTTCACCAGCCGTTACAAGACCTGATTGGAATTGTTGGTTGATTTCAGTAACTTCAGCTTCAGCTGATTCAATTATCTGTGCTTTAACCGGCGGGATAACTAAGTCATCAATACCGATAGAAACACCTGACTTCATTGCATAATGGAAACCGGTGTACATAACTTGGTCAGCAAAGATAACTGTATCTTTAAGACCTAGACGACGGTAACACTCATTCAATAAGCCAGAAATCTGCTTTTTACCTAGCGGCTGGTTGATTGACGCAAACGGCATGCCTTTAGGTAAAATTAGAGACAGAATCGCACGACCAACAGTTGTATCGATAACAGTAATAGTATCTTCTACTACGCCGTCTTCGTTTTTAACTGATTGGCTAATACGTACTTTCACAATTGCGTGAAGGTCTGCATTGCCACTGCGGTATGCTTTTTCTGCTTCTTTTGGATCTTTAAATATCGCGCCTTCGCCTTTAGCGTTAATGCGGTCACGAGTCATGTAATAAAGACCCAATACAACATCCTGTGAAGGAACGATGATTGGCTCACCATTCGCAGGAGATAGAATGTTGTTTGTTGACATCATCAATGCACGAGCTTCAAGCTGCGCTTCGATTGTTAACGGTACGTGTACCGCCATTTGGTCACCATCGAAATCGGCGTTGTAAGCCGCACATACTAATGGATGCAAATGAATCGCTTTACCTTCGATAAGCACAGGCTCAAACGCTTGGATACCCAAACGGTGAAGTGTTGGTGCACGGTTAAGTAATACTGGATGTTCACGAATTACTTCGTCAAGTACATCCCATACTTCCGGAACTTCACGTTCAACCATCTTCTTAGCAGCTTTGATTGTCGTAGCCATGCCGCGACGTTCTAATTTGCCATAGATGAATGGTTTGAATAGCTCTAGTGCCATCTTCTTAGGAAGACCACATTGGTGAAGCTTAAGTGTAGGACCAACTGTGATTACAGAACGGCCTGAATAATCTACACGCTTACCAAGTAAGTTCTGACGGAAACGACCTTGCTTACCCTTGATCATATCAGCAAGAGATTTAAGAGGACGTTTGTTAGAACCTGTAATTGCACGACCACGACGACCGTTATCAAGTAGCGCATCTACCGCTTCTTGTAACATACGTTTTTCGTTACGTACAATAATGTCTGGTGCTGCTAAATCTAGTAAACGCTTAAGACGGTTATTACGGTTAATAACACGACGGTAAAGGTCATTTAGATCAGATGTCGCAAAACGACCACCGTCTAATGGTACTAATGGGCGTAGATCAGGTGGCAATACTGGAAGTACTGTCATGATCATCCACTCAGGGTTATTACCTGATTGGTGGAACGATTCCATTAACTTAAGACGTTTAGTGATTTTTTTACGCTTAGTTTCAGAGTTAATTGTTGGTAACTCTTCACGCATCTCAGCAATTAATTGAGCAAGATCAAGTTCACGAAGCAAGTCTAAAACTGCTTCAGCACCCATCTTAGCTTCAAACTCATCACCGTGCTCTTCTAGTGAATCTAAGTATTCTTCTTCACCTAATAACTGACCACGCTCAAGCGTTGTCATACCAGGTTCAGTTACTACGAATGATTCGAAGTAAAGAACACGTTCAATATCACGAAGCGTCATATCTAGCATTAAGCCAATACGTGACGGTAATGATTTTAAAAACCATATATGTGCAACTGGGCTCGCAAGGTCGATATGACCCATACGATCGCGTCGCACTTTAGTGAGTGTTACTTCAACGCCACACTTTTCACAGATCACACCACGGTGTTTAAGGCGTTTATATTTACCACATAAACACTCATAATCTTTCACTGGGCCGAAAATACGGGCACAGAATAAGCCATCGCGCTCAGGCTTGAAAGTACGGTAGTTAATAGTCTCAGGTTTCTTTACTTCACCGTATGACCATGAACGAACCATGTCTGGTGAAGCAAGACCAATGCGAATTGCATCGAATTCTTCGGTCTTATTTTGTTGCTTCAGAAACTTAAGTAAGTCTTTCACCTTAGCTCTCCTGTCGGAGTTAATCTTGAGGACGGATAATCTCGTCCCTACATTCTATTCAGCCGTAACAGATGCTGCAGCGTTAACTGCAGCATCTAATTGGCTTAATTTTCTTCCAACTCGATGTTGATACCTAGTGAGCGGATTTCTTTCAACAATACGTTGAACGATTCTGGCATACCTGGTTCCATTTTATGGTTACCATCAACGATGTTTTTATACATCTTAGTACGACCGTTCACGTCATCCGATTTCACTGTTAGCATTTCTTGTAGAGTGTAAGCAGCACCATAAGCTTCAAGTGCCCATACTTCCATCTCACCAAAACGCTGGCCACCGAACTGTGCTTTACCACCCAGCGGCTGCTGAGTAACAAGGCTGTAAGAACCAGTAGAACGTGCGTGCATCTTATCGTCAACCAAGTGGTTAAGTTTAAGCATGTACATGTAACCAACAGTTACTTGACGTTCAAACTGATCGCCAGTACGGCCATCATAAAGTGTAACCTGACCACTACGAGGATAGCCCGCAAGCTCAAGCATGTCTTTGATTTCGCTTTCTTTCGCGCCATCAAATGCAGGAGTAGCTATTGGTAAACCACCTTTTAAGTTTTCAGCTAGACGACGAATTTCGTCATCAGTGAAGCTAGCAATATCTACAACTTGGCGAGATTCGCCAATTTCGTATGCTTGCTTGATGAAGTCACGTAGCTCATGAAGCTCACGTTGCTCTTTCATCATCTCTTCAATACGTTCACCGATACCACGTGCAGCAAGACCCATATGTGTTTCAAGGATCTGACCGATGTTCATACGTGATGGTACACCTAGTGGATTCAATACGATATCTACCGTACGACCTTTGTCATCGTAAGGCATATCTTCTACTGGTACGATAGTCGAGATAACACCTTTGTTACCATGACGACCCGCCATTTTATCACCCGGTTGGATACGACGTTTAACAGCTAGGTATACTTTAACAATCTTAAGTACGCCTGGTGCTAAGTCATCACCTTGGGTAATTTTACGACGTTTGTTTTCAAACTTCTTATCGTATTCAGCTTTAAGTTCATCGTACTGTGCAGCTAGTTGCTCAAGCTCAGCTTGCTTGTCTTCTTCAGCAAGGCTTTGCGTAAGTACTTTTTCAGCATTTAGAGATGCAAGTTTATCTTCATCAAAACCAGCAGCTATAAGTAGCTTACGTGCACGGTCTAAAACGCCTGCTTCTAAAATACGGAACTCTTCGTTGAAGTCTTTCTTCGCTTCGCGAAGCTGCATGTCTTCAACTTCTAACGCGCGTTTATCTTTTTCAACACCATCACGGGTGAAAACTTGCACGTCAATTACAGTACCAGTTACAGAATTTGGTACACGTAAAGAGCTGTCTTTAACGTCAGACGCTTTTTCGCCGAAGATAGCACGCAGTAGCTTCTCTTCAGGTGTAAGCTGTGTCTCGCCTTTAGGAGTCACTTTACCTACTAGGATATCGCCGCCTTTAACTTCAGCACCAATATATACAACGCCTGATTCATCAAGCTTGCCTAGCGCAGACTCACCCACATTCGGGATATCTGCAGTGATCTCTTCTGGACCTAATTTAGTATCACGGGCAACACACTGTAGTTCTTGAATATGGATAGTCGTTAGACGATCTTCTTCAACTACGCGCTCTGATAACAAGATTGAATCTTCGAAGTTATAACCGTTCCATGGCATGAATGCCACGCGAAGGTTTTGACCAAGGGCTAAGTCACCTAAGTCAGTCGAAGGACCATCTGCTAACACGTCACCACGAGTAACCGGTTCGCCAACCATACAAGTTGGTTTTTGGTTAATACATGTATTTTGGTTTGAACGTGTGTATTTGGTTAAGTTGTAGATGTCGATGCCCGCTTCACCAGGAATGCGTTCTTCTTCATGTACATTTACAACGATGCGACTTGCGTCAGCATACATTACTTCACCACCACGTTTAGCAACGATAGTTACACCAGAATCTTTCGCTAGTGTTAACTCAATACCAGTACCTACTAACGGCTTATCCGCTTTCAATGTTGGTACTGCTTGACGTTGCATGTTTGAACCCATCAATGCACGGTTAGCATCATCGTGTTCTAGGAACGGGATAAGTGCTGCCGCTACAGAGATCACCTGTTGTGGTGATACATCCATATACTGCTGGTCCATGCGACCCATAAAGGTAGATTCACCTTTGTGACGACATGGGATAAGTTCATCAACAAACTCATTGGTTTCAGTTAAGTTTGAGTTCGCCTGTGCGATAACAAACTGACCTTCTTCAATGGCTGATAAATAATCAACTTCATCAGTTACAACACCGTCTACCACTTTGCGGTAAGGTGTTTCTAAGAAACCGTAGTCATTTGTACGTGCGTACGTAGACAACGAGTTAATTAGACCGATATTTGGACCCTCAGGAGTCTCGATTGGACATACGCGACCATAGTGAGTTACGTGAACGTCACGTACTTCAAAGCCTGCGCGTTCACGAGTTAGACCGCCCGGACCTAATGCAGAGATACGACGTTTATGCGTAACTTCTGATAGTGGGTTATTTTGGTCCATAAACTGTGATAACTGAGACGAGCCGAAGAACTCTTTAACAGCTGCCGAAATAGGCTTAGCGTTAATAAGATCTTGTGGCATTATCGCGTCAAGGTCACCTAAGCTTAAACGCTCACGTACAGCACGTTCAACACGTACTAGACCAACACGGAATTGGTTCTCAGCCATTTCGCCAACACTACGTATACGACGGTTGCCTAAGTGATCGATATCATCAACATCGCCTTGACCGTTACGAATAGCAATTAATACTTTCATAACAGACACGATGTCTTCTTTGCTTAATGTGCCAGGGCCTGTGTCTGTATCGTAACCAACACGGCTATTGAACTTCATACGACCTACAGTAGATAAGTCATAACGTTCTTCAGAGAAGAACAAGTTCTGGAATAAGGCTTCAGCCGCGTCTTTCGTCGGTGGCTCGCCTGGGCGCATCATGCGGTAAATTTCTACTAGTGCTTCTAAACGGCTGCTTGCAGAGTCAATGTTTAATGTATTTGACATGTAAGCACCGCTGTCCACTTCATTGATATATAACGTATCAATTTTAGTGTAACCGGCTTTAACCAATTCAGCCATTAGCTCTAGAGTTAGCTCGTCATTTGCATTTGCAATAACTTCACCAGTTGACTCATCAACATAGTTTTTAGCTACAATACGGCCAATGATGTACTCATGTGGTACTTCTAATTGCTTAATGCCTTTCTTTTCGATGCTCTTGATGTGGCGAGCCGTAACACGACGACCGCTTTCAACAAATACTTCACCGTCTTCGCTCTTGATATCAAAAGCGGCAGTTTCACCACGTAAACGCGAAGGTACAAGTTCCATAAGAACTTTACCATTCGTTACTTCAAACGTAGTGTTATCGAAGAACATATCTAGGATTTGTTCGCTAGAATACTCTAGTGCACGTAGGATGATAGACGCCGGTAATTTACGACGACGGTCAATACGTACATATAAGTTATCTTTTGCATCAAATTCGAAGTCTAACCATGAACCACGGTAAGGTATAACGCGTGCGTTATATAATACTTTACCCGATGAATGGGTTTTACCGCGGTCGTTATCAAAGAATACACCAGGGCTACGGTGTAGCTGAGAAACGATAACACGCTCTGTACCATTGATTACAAAAGTACCGGTATCTGTCATGAGCGGAATTTCGCCCATGTAAACTTCTTGCTCTTTAATGTCTTTAACTGTGCCTGGTGCTTCTTTGTCCATAACAACAAGACGCAGTTTCACGCGAAGTGGAGCAGAATAAGTCACACCGCGAATTTGACATTCTTTTACATCGAAAACTGGCTCACCAATACGGTAACTTACGTATTGAAGCTCAGAATTTCCCGAGTAGCTTTTAATAGGGAACACAGAACGGAAGGCAGCTTCCAAACCATGATCGCCATCAGCGTCCGGCACTAAGAATTTTTTAAACGATTCTAACTGTGTAGACAGTAAAAAAGGTATATCCAAAACTTGTGGACGTTTACCAAAATCCTTACGGATACGTTTCTTTTCAGAATAAGAGTAAGCCATGGGGTTCCTCAGCTTGCTGATCTTTGACCCGACCTGTTCTTGTAAGAACAGACTTAACTGGCAGCTATGCCAAGATTTTACAACATTTAACTGTTGTTCTAATTAGATCCCACTTTAACACTAGCAAACTATAAAGCGTTGAAAGTAAAGAAAAAATCAGATTTTATTTGAGCTAAAAGAGTGCATCACTCTATAGCGCAAAAAGGCCGGTGATTAAATAATCACCAGCCCTTGCCTGATTTCTCAGGCAGCGAACTTAGCAAAAGCTAAATTACTTAACCTCAACTTCAGCACCAGCTTCAGTAAGATCTTTTGCAAGTGCTTCAGCTTCTTCTTTAGATACACCTTCTTTAACAGGTGTAGGAGCAGCTTCAACAAGAGCTTTCGCTTCTTTAAGGCCAAGGCCAGTTGCGCTACGAACAGCTTTGATTGCAGAAACCTTGTTAGCGCCAGCGCCAGTAAGGATTACGTCAAATTCTGTTTTCTCTTCAGCAGCTTCAGCAGCTGGACCAGCTACCATTGCAGCTGCAGCAGTTACGCCGAATTTTTCTTCCATTGCTTCGATAAGAGCAACAACGTCCATTACTGACATTTCAGCAATTGCGTCAAGGATTTGGTCTTTAGATACAGACATTACAAATTTCCTAATAATTAACGGACATTACGTCCAAATAAATTTTACACCGAAAGTGAGATTAAACAGCTTAAAATTAAGCAGCTTGCTCTTCTTTCTGTACACGTACTGCTTCAATTGTTTTACACAATTTGCCAGCAGACGCTTCTTTCATAGCACTCATTAAGCGTGCAACAGCTTCGTCGTATGTAGGTAATGTAGCAAGCATTGCTGCATCAACAACATTTCCTTCAAAAGCGGCCGTTTTAAGCTCGAATTTCTCATTCTTTTTCGCGAAATCTGAAAAGATACGCGCAGCAGCACCTGGGTGCTCTGATGAGAAAGCGATTAAGCTTGGACCAACAAATGAATCAGAAAGACACTCAAAATCTGTTCCTTCAAGAGCACGTTTTGCTAAAGTGTTACGGACAACTTTCATCCAAACACCATTTGCACGAGCTTCTTTACGAAGGGCAGTAATTGCGCCAACTGTTACACCACGAGAATCTGCAACAACTGCAGATAGAGCACCATTGGCTGCTTCGTTGACTTCAGCAACTATTGCTTTTTTGCCTTGAAGATTTAAAGCCATGGGTGTTACTCCTGGTTTAATGGGGATACCGATTATCGGATTCCCCTGTTCTACTCTTCCCTACCAAACAAGGTAGAGATGCTTTTTACGGCGAGAGCCAGAAGGATTAGGAAAAATCTATCTGGGGTCTACACCGTCTACGTAGGTGAATATTAAGGCCGAAGCCACCTACGGTCTTGGACGGAAGCCCAATTTATCGTTAACCCCGAAGGCTTAACGAAATTATGGACTTCAACCCGAATTCTTTACTTTGCCAATTAATAAATTAATCAACAAAATGGCGCGAAATTATAGTACAAATTTCACGCCATGTAAACACTGATTAAGCTACAGTTGTGCTTAAAGTGTTTTGGTCAACAGAAACGCCTGCGCCCATTGTTGTAGAGATAGTTACTTTCTTCAAGTAAACACCTTTAGCTTGAGAAGGTTTAGCCTTCTTAAGCGCAACAATTAGAGACTCAAGGTTTTGTTGTAATTGCTCTGCAGTGAAATCAACCTTACCAATAGTAGTATGGATGATGCCATTTTTGTCATTACGGTAACGTACTTGACCTGCTTTAGCATTTTTAACTGCTTCTGCAACGTTAGGCGTTACAGTACCAGTTTTAGGGTTTGGCATTAGACCACGTGGGCCTAAGATTTGACCTAGTTGACCAACAACACGCATAGCGTCTGGTGATGCAACAACAACGTCAAAGTTCATCTCGCCTTTTTTAACTAGTTCAGCAAGATCTTCCATGCCTACTAATTCAGCACCGGCTTCTTTTGCAGCTTCTGCATTAGCGCCTTGTGTGAATACAGCAACACGAACGTCACGACCAGTACCGTTAGGTAGTACAGTAGCACCACGAACGTTTTGATCAGATTTACGAGCATCGATACCAAGGTTAACGGCAACGTCAACACTTTCTACGAATTTAGCTGTCGCTAACTCTTTTAAAAGAGCAACTGCTTCATTGATCTCGTAATCTTTTGTTACTTCCACTTTTTCGCGGATAGTACGCATACGTTTAGTTAATTTAGCCATTTCTTAGTCCTCTACGTTCAAGCCCATCGCACGCGCAGAACCTGCGATAGTGCGAACCGCTGCGTCCATATCGGCAGCTGTAAGGTCAGTTCGTTTTGTCTCAACAATTTCTTCAAGTTGAGCACGAGTTACTGTGCCTACTTTATCAGTGTTAGGACGGCCTGAGCCTGACTTGATACCAGCAGCTTTCTTAAGTAAGTAAGCAGCAGGTGGCGTTTTCATGTCGAACGTAAATGAACGGTCACCGTAAACAGAGATCACTACAGGAACTGGAGCGCCTTTTTCGATAGACTCTGTACGTGCGTTAAACGCTTTACAGAATTCCATGATGTTTACACCGTGTTGACCTAGTGCAGGACCTACTGGAGGACTAGGATTAGCCATACCAGCGGCAACTTGTAGCTTGATTAGAGCTTCAACTTTTTTAGCCATTATAAATACCTCATTTGGTGGGTCTCAGCCTTGTGCGCGCGAGGACGCGTACTCTAACGGCTTCCCAGTTTAAAAATTGGTTTCGTACTTTTTGCACAGTAAAAAATAAATTTTACCTTAATACAAAAAGGCCGCTGATTATAAGTTAATCAGCGGCCTTTTTCAAGCTTCATGCCAAAATTTAAATAAAAATTAGCGAAGCTTTTTTAATCAATTACTTATCTTGCTCAACTTGACCGAATTCAAGCTCAACTGGCGTAGAACGACCAAAAATAAGTACAGATACTTTTACGCGGCTCTTTTCGTAGTCAACTTCTTCAACTACACCACTGAAATCTGCAAATGGTCCGTCTGTAACGCGCACAACTTCACCTGGTTCAAATAATGTAGCAGGTTTAGGTGCTTCAGCATTTTCTTGAAGGCGATTAAGAATGCGTTCTGCTTCTTTAGGAGTTATTGGAGCAGGACGATCAGACGTTCCACCAATAAAGCCCATTACACGTTCAGTGCTGTTCACTAAGTGCCAGCTTGCGTCATTCATATCCATTTGTACTAATACATAACCTGGGAAGAATTTACGCTCAGATTTACGCTTTTGGCCAGCGCGCATCTCAACAACTTCTTCAGTTGGTACTAGTATCTCACCAAAGCTCGATTCAAGACCTTCGATTTTAATGTGTTCAGTTAACGTTTGAGCTACACGCTTTTCGTAACCAGAAAAGGCTTGTACTACATACCAACGTAACTTAATTTCTTTGTTCTCGTTCTCATCCGACATGGGATCAGATCTCCAATCCAGTTAAAAAGCCTACAGCGCGGAATAAAATGCCATCTAATCCCCAAAGGATAAGTGCCATAATCACTGTTGCAACCATTACAATTAATGTCGTGTGGGTAGTTTCTTGGCGCGTTGGCCAAATAACTTTGCGTACTTCAATTCGAGCTTCTTTAGCGAAAGCAAGAAAGTTACGTCCCTTAAATGTTTGCGAGGCAATTGCTAATCCGGCCGCTATTGCAACAACAACGCCGATAGCACGTAGCAATACAGACTGATCTGCATACATATGATTACCAACAACTGCGCCTGCAAGTAGCGCGATTGCTACTAACCACTTTACTGACTCCATCGCACTTGATGGTGTTTCTACATTCGTGCTCATAATATTATTACCTTAACTACAGACACAACAACCCTACACTACGGTAAGGTTAATCCATTAAAATCTAAACTTAAAAACAGACTTAATCTTAAACCGGTTTTTAATCTCAGACTACTCAAACCACAAGTAAAACTGGCAGGGGCGGAGAGATTCGAACTCCCAACCATCGGTTTTGGAGACCGCTGTTCTACCAATTGGAACTACGCCCCTGCAAAGTGGATGCCTATTATACTTACGCAGTCCATTAACACAAGCCTAAAAGATACCCACATTGGAAAATCTCGGCATTGCATTAAAAAATCAATCTTAACATTGATTAAAAAGCAGTTTATGATTGTCAAAATTATAGGGACTCACAATTAGATGGGAAGTCTGTGAAAGCAATAAAAACAATCATAAGATATAAAATTATTAGCTTTTTATTATTATTTCATATTAGTTCTTATGCCCTGCCATTGTATTTAGATACATATACAAATGAACAAGGTTTATCACAAAATTCAATCACCTGCAGTACCACTGATGAAAAAGGGTTTCATTGGTTTGCTACCCAAGGTGGCTTAAACCGATTTGATGGGTATGAATTTAAGCACTATAAATTCAATCCTTCACACCCTAGTATTTCGGGGAATTGGATTACAGACTGCCTGAATTTAGGAAACGGCCACATTTGGTTTGCTACAACAAGTAATGGGCTCAACTTATTAAATACTGAAACAGGAAGTTTTAGTGTTTTTAACCAGTATTCAACCCCTCCTATTACAAACGAACGTATTTCATCAATTTCTTCTAATTCGCCACAAATCATTTGGATTGGTCACGATAAAGGGCAACTTACTCGTTTAGATACATACACAGGTACTACCGAATTATTTTCTTATCAGGGCACGAATCACTTAAATGTTGTTTTTAAGGATGTGCTTTTTGATGATCAAAAAAACCTTTGGTTAGCAAGTAGTATCGGGCTGATTAAGTTCGATACACAAACACATCAGTTCGAACATATACCTAATAGCCCTGAACAGCTCTGGCAATTAAAAAAAGCAGCAAACGGCAAATTTATTATAGGAGGTAAGACTGGTCTAAGTGTTTTTGACTCAAACACACTCGCATTTTATAACTTTGAGCAACTCAAAAATGTTTGGGTCACAGATATACTTTTTGATGATGAAAAAAAATTATGGGTAAGCACTTATGGTCATGGTCTTTATTACCAAGCTACAGATAATTTATTAAGTAGCGAGTTTCATCAACTTACTCACTCTCCAGATTTAAAACATGGCTTAGCTAACGATCACCTATTGTCACTTTACCAAGACCCTCAAGGCATTATTTGGATTGGTACAGACGGCTATGGATTACATCGCTATGATAAAAGGCAGGCTCAGTTTGGTCATCAAAAACATCAAAGCAATAACCCAGCTTCTATCTCGAATGACTTTGTAAGAGCAATACTCAAAGACAGTAACAACTTACTTTGGGTGGGTACGCGCGACGGACTTAACAAACAAACTGACACAGGATTTAAACGCTATAAAACAGATAAAAATCAAGATATAGGCTTAACTAATAACAATATATTTAGTCTTTATGAAGATGCCAATAAACGCGTATGGATAGGCACATACGGAGGTGGTTTACTGCTTTACAACCCAATTAATGATAACTTTTCGGCTTTTACTGTGCAAAGCCATCAACTCAGTAGTAACCGTATTTATGCAATCGAAGGTGATCTAAGTGGTAATTTATGGCTGGGCAGTAACGAAGGCTTAACGCGATTTAATCCCGATACTTTACAGGTTACAAATTTTAAATACAGCGCAGGTAAAAATAGTATCTCAAATAATACTGTTTTTAGTATTACTTATGACAGCGACAACAACGCTATATGGGCAGGAACCCGTGCAGGGTTAAATAAACTTTCTTTACATGATGAAACATTCACTCATTACCAAAGCGATCTTAAAAAGCCTAATAGTTTAACGCATGACATGGTTACATCCTTGCATTTACAAGATAAAAACACTTTATGGGTAGGTACTTTTGGCGGGCTCAATAAGTTAAATATCCAAACAAACAAAGTAATAAACATTACAGAGTCTGATGGCTTACTTAACGATAATATTTTTGCAATTAAACAAGATAGCAGCGGTTACTTGTGGCTAAGCAGCAACCAAGGCCTAACCCGGTATGCTCCTCAAACCCAACAAATGCAGCATTTTTTACCCGCAAACGGTATACAGCATCATTCTTTTATTTTAGGCGCCGCTTTTCAAGCAGATGACGGCGAGCTATTTTTTGGTGGTATTAATGGTTTTAATCAATTTGATCCGTTAAAACTGACTCTAGCAACTCAATCCCCAGAACCCGTTATTACAGACTTACTTATTTATAACCAGTCAGTCGCGACGCAGCAATATATAAAAAACAAGACTCAAACGGCTAAGCTTATAAGCTATACAGACAGACTATTTTTTAAAGAAGAAGATGGTGTTATCGGTTTTAAATTTTCTGCTTTAAACAGTGCAGAGCCCCCTTCTCAATACCAATATGCTTACAAGTTAGCTGGGTTAGATAAGCAGTTTTTATACGCAAACAAAAACCAGAGGCAAGTTAGTTATTCTCAACTTCCCGCTGGAAGCTATCACTTTATTGTAAAAGTTAAAGATCAATACGGTCAATGGAGTGATGATAAAATAATGGTTGCGCTTAAAGTTACTCCACCTTGGTGGAAGAACAATGTTGCCTATGTCACTTACATCATTATCGTATTATTTATAATGTGGTTAATTATAACAGCAAGGTATAGAGCTAACGTTGCAGAGCAAGCAAACTTAAAAGAGAAAGAACTTAGCAACTTAAAAACCCAACTATTAGATAATGTTAGCCATGAACTTAAAACACCATTGAGCTTAATATTAGCGCCACTTGAGAGTTTACAAAAAAGCCATAAGGATTCAGACACCCAACAAAAACTAGCGATGATTCAACGTAATAGCTATAAGCTATTGGATCAAATAAACCAACTTTTACAGCTCAGTCAGCGCCCAAGCACAGCAGTAAAACACGTCACACCCTATGCTATAAAGCCGGTAGTTAAACAATTAATTGAAGATTTTACCCCTTTATTTAAACAAAAAAATATTACGTTCGAGTTTGAAGATTTAACACAAAAAACTATTCCCATTAAATTAGAGCTAAATCATACAATTTCTATTATCAGTAACTTATTGAGTAACGCCCAAAAATACACTCCAAACACTGGCAAAGTATTACTTCAGCTATTAACTCAAAAACAAACATTAATCATCACAGTCTCAGATACTGGTGTTGGTATAGATAAAGAGCACCTTGAGACCGTTTTTCAACGATTTACACGCATAGATACGAGTAATCAAAGCGGTAGCGGTATTGGCTTAGCGCTGGTGAAGCAGCTAGTTGAGCAATATGGAGGAACTATTGAACTTAAAAGTGAATTAAACAAAGGAAGTTGTTTTACTGTTTCACTCCCAACAACTCAAATAGACAAAACCTCTAACCTTACTGCTCTTGCTGTCTCTAAAAACAATAATTTATGTGCAGTAAAAAGTAATAAGATTCTTATTATTGAAGACAACGATGAAATGCGTGATTTAATAACTTCACTATTTATTAGTAGCTTCACGTGTATAAGTGCAGCTAACGGAGAGCTAGGTTTAGCTTTATGTAAAAACGAAATGCCTGACTTGGTAATAAGTGATGTAATGATGCCTGTTATGGATGGCTATCAGTTTATTAAAGCACTGCGCAGCGACACGGCTATTAGCCATATTCCGGTGTTATTACTTTCAGCAAAGGCAGATACGCACAGTAAATTAAAGGGCCTAGACTTACTTGCTGATGACTATTTGAGTAAACCTTTTGAGCCGCAGCTGTTACTCAGCCGTGTTCAAGGGTTATTAACGATTAGAGAAGTACTTAATCAACATTTAAAACAACAACTACCTGCTTTATCACAAACAACCCAGCTCGACCCACAAATGGCGCAAAGTAAAGATTATGTATTTACCGAGCGTGTAAAAACGACAGTAAAAGAGCATTACCAAGACGAAGCATTTAGCGTAGAAGAATTTGCAGCAGCGCTCTACCTTAGCCCTCGCGCTTTACAATTAAAAATGAAAGCCTTGTACAACCTAACACCAAGCGATTACATTCGAAATATTCGTTTAGAATTTGCACAAGAGCTTTTAAAAAATAGTGAGCTTGCAATTGGCCTAGTAGCACAGCAAGTTGGCTTTAATTCACAAAGCTACTTTGCCCGGTGCTTTAAAGCAAAATATAATATGTCCCCAAAACAGTTTCGCGAACAATCCTGATAAATTTCGCCTGTGTGACTAAATATTTCGCACCAGTACTATTATTAACCTACTGATTTAACTAAATTAACATGAATTTAAATATTAAAGGAAATGCACTGCATTTCCCTTGAGCATATTAATTAAGGACAGTCATATGTTAAAAGCACCACAAAAACTATTATTAACGGCACTATTAACTACCACTCTGAGCGCTTGTCAAAGCACCTCCACAAATGTTACGTCAGGTCAAAATTCACCAGACATAAACACTGTCGCCCAAGAACAATACAATGGGCCCAAAGCTCGCATTGCTGTTGCACGCTTTACCGACAAATCAAACAACTCAAAATGGTGGCGTAAAGAAATAGGCGACGGTATGGCTGATCAATTAACTACGGCACTCGTATCAACAAATCGCTTTATTGTTTTAGAGCGCCAAGCGCTTGATGCTGTTTTATCAGAACAAGACCTAGCAGCCTCAGGTCGCGTTAGTGCATCATCGGGTGCCGCTTATGGTGAGATTGAAGGCGCTGAAATAGTCGTTATTGCTGCCGTAACTGAATTTGATGACGATAGCTCTGGTGCAAGTGTTGGCAGTGGCGGCTTTATGGGTGATGTATTTAGCTCTGTATCCGCTGGTTTCTCAGGCTCGCATATGGCGATTGATCTTCGTCTAATAGATACACGCACATCACGCATTTTAGCTGCAACAAGTGTTGAAGGTGGCAGTAAAGATTTTGACTTTACTGGAGCCGCAACCAACTTTGGTGGCGCACTTGTTGGCGGTAATATTAGTGGATGGTCTGATACCCCTAAAGAAAAAGCCCTTCGTGAAGTTATTATTAAAGCGGTTGAGTTTTTAGAAACTAAAATTCCAGATACTTACTATCGCTATAACAGTAATAACACTTTAGCATCGGGTTACACTGCGCCGCCACCGGCAGCTGTACAAGCAAAAACAGCCAGCAAGAGCGCTGTAACAGTTGATGTACCCACTCATAGAATGCCACATTATGAAAAGATGGATTTAGCAATGTCGCGCCTAAGCTTGGTATGTTTGGGTTACCTAAGAAACCAGCCTGATTACGAAGAATTTGAAACACAGGATGTTGAGTACGATCGTAAAACAGTTATCGCACTTCGTGAGTACCAACAAGATAAAAAACTAAAGGTAACCGGTTTAGCTGATGAAACAACTAAAAAGTCACTTGATGATAGTGGTTGTATTGCTAAAACGAACAAATCAAGCCTCGAAAGTATAAGCAACATGTTTAAGTTTAATTAATGGCTTTGACTTGGGTAGCTAATAAAAAGAGCTACCCAAGTACTCACTATCTAGTTAGCGCCTTTAACAAGTGGCACTCCGTTATTACCTACCGGAATATAAACAGTTGTATGATTAGGTGACTCAGCCATTTTTATTTGTGCATTAATAGCTTCATGTTGAATGTAATTAGCTGTTAGTGTTGCGTTAATGATCTTCTGAGCTTGAGCAATCCCTTTGGCTTCTTCAACCCTAATTTCAGCGTCTTTTTTGGCAATCTCTTTTTGTGTTTCTTTTTCCGATAATAGCTGCTGAGCTGCCAATTTTTTCTCAACTGCATTAGCAACAATATCGGGGTAATTAATATTGCCTACTACAACGTTTGCAAGTTTAAACGGCGTTGTCGACAAATAACTTTGCAGGCGCAGAGTCACTTCCTTCGCAATTTTCTCACGATTTGTTTTAAGCTCGCCACTATCGTATTTTTGTACTGTATCGCGCACATACGTTCTAAAAGTTTCACGTACAAAGCGTTTATACCAATTTTCGGCGCCGTACTGCTCTACCACAGTTTTAACAGAGCCACTCTCAATAGCAATAACAGCATGAAAATCAAATTTAATATTTAAATCATCATTCGCTAAGATTCTAAATGTCTCGGTATATGTATTAGGTCGCATATCGATGTTTACCACTTCATTTCGCAGTAATGACATACCGTAATTAGATGGGCCCTTCATTGTTCCTTGATAACCACCTTCACCAAATACACGCGGCTTTTCGAATACGTAACCTTCTTCACCTGCGGGTGTGCTTGGGTTAGTACATGCAGTTAATCCAAAACCAACGACTCCTACAACCAATGCACCTTTAAATAGGTTATTAAACAGTGTTTGTGTCCCGGAGTTTCTTGCTCTCATCATCTTTCCTTTAATTACTTTTTAATATTGTATAAACGTCACTTAACAAGCTTGAAGCACCAAACCTAAATGTATTTGCTTGCAAATAATCATCACCCATTATTGTGCGTGCTAGCGCTAAATAATCACTGGCATCGGCAACAGTTTTAACACCGCCGGCAGCTTTAAAGCCCACACATTTATCCGAGTTTTTAATGGCTGTTAGCATAATTCTTGTTGATTCAAGGGTTGCATTAATGGCCACTTTACCCGTACTGGTTTTTACAAAATCGGCACCACCTTCAATTGCCAATTGAGTAGCCTGCGTTATTAGCGCTTCGGTTTTTAGCTCACCGCTTTCTATTATTACTTTTAGTTGGGCGCGCGACCCACATGCTTTTTTACTTTCGCTTACATAGCTAAGTACTGTTTGAACATCGCCCGCTATGAGTTTTTTGTAAGGAATAACCAAATCAATTTCGTCAGCGCCGCGCTCTATTGCAATAAGTGTTTCGTTAATTACATCACTCAGTGGCGCATCACCTGTTGGAAAATTAGTGACCGTTGCAACTTTTACGTGATTAAGCTCACGCGCTGCGAGTGCTATTTTTGCATCATCAACAAAGTCGCTATAAACACATACGGCGGCAGGCGTACCTAAGGTAGGATTTATGTTATCAACAAGTGCTTGAATGCTTTTGGTGGTATCGCTGGTATTTAAGCTTGTTAAATCCATCAGTGCGACTGCTAATGCGGCATCTTTTTGGTGTTGTGTCATTAGAGCTCCGTTGCTTATGTAATACCAATTTTATTAAAAACATAATCATTTTAGCGTATTAAATAACTCACTAACTACGTTAAAAATTATTTATATAGAACAACTATGTATCATAATTTTAGCCTTGTTATTGAGCTATTTTCTCGTCGCTATAATAGATCACTAATTTTATGCAATTGGTATAAGTACAAAATTTGATATGCCTCCATATTAACAAATTAAACCAAACTCGCTATAGCTCATAACCAAACACTATAAGCTGTTTATTTTACTTGTAACTCGGCGCAATCCCTTGTTAACTAACTCTTAGGCCTAAAAAGCCCACCTATTATAACTTTTGGTTATATCAACT
This sequence comes from Pseudoalteromonas sp. 78C3, assembly GCF_002836695.1. Taxonomy (NCBI): domain Bacteria; kingdom Pseudomonadati; phylum Pseudomonadota; class Gammaproteobacteria; order Alteromonadales; family Pseudoalteromonadaceae; genus Pseudoalteromonas; species Pseudoalteromonas sp. 78C3. Next base: position 53,457 of record NZ_PJAV01000175.1, on the reverse strand, counting down.
TGGTTTTAATTATTTTTTACTTATTGATAGCCGCTATATTCTGCTTATCAGAATAAAGCGTTTTCTTATATTTGAATTTGTTTAGGGGTCTTATTAACGTGCAGTATTTACCTATCTTTACCAAACTCGACAACAAACCAGTATTGGTTGTTGGCGGTGGAGAGGTCGCATTACGCAAATGTCGCGCGTTTTTAAAAGCGAGAGCAAGCGTTACTTTAGTAGCGCCTTGGTTTTGCGACGAACTAAAAGAGCATGCGCATAATAATGAAGTAACGCTTATTGATGCTTATTTTGATGAGTCGCATCTCGATGGAAAAATGCTTGTTATTGCAGCAACCGACCGCGATGAAGTAAACAACAACGTATTTGAACTTGCCAATGCCCGCAATGTATTTGTAAACGTGGTTGATGACCAACCTAAATGTACGTTTATATTTCCATCCATTGTTGACCGCGACCCAATTACGATTGCTATATCAAGTGCAGGCACAGCGCCGGTACTTGCGCGTCGCTTACGCGAAAAGCTCGAAACCCTTATTCCGCATCATATTGGCCCACTTGCAACACTTGTAGGTGGCTTTAGAGACAAAGTAAAAAAACGCTTTAAACATTTTTCAGACCGCCGCCAATTTTGGGAAGGCGTGTTCGACTCATCTGTCGTGAGTAAAGTGCAAACCGGTGATACTCAAGCCGCACAGCAGCAACTAGAGCAAATGCTAGATGCTAAAGCAGAACCTGAAGGCGAAGTATATGTAGTAGGTGCAGGCCCTGGCGATCCAGAGCTTTTAACACTTAAAGCACTGCAACTTATGCAACAAGCCGATGTGGTTGTATACGACTTTTTAGTGTCTGACGAAATTATGGAATTAGTGCGTCGTGATGCTGACCTTATTTGTGTAGGCAAACGTTTGGGCGATCATAGTGTTGTTCAAGACGACACCAACCAAATGCTGGTCGACCTTGCTAAACAAGGCAAAAAAGTGTGCCGCATTAAAGGTGGCGACCCGTTTATTTATGGTCGTGGTGGCGAAGAAGTACAAGTACTAGCTGCTAACAACGTAAATTATCAAATTGTACCAGGTATTACAGCCGCTGCAGGTTGTAGTGCTTATGCGGGTATTCCGCTTACGCATCGTGACCACGCACAAGCCATTCAATTTGTAACTGGCCACTGTAAAAAAGACGGTCAAGAACTTGATTGGCAATCGCTGGCAAAAGCAAATCAAACGCTTGCTATTTACATGGGCGTAATTAAATCGCCGCACATACAAAGCGAGCTTTTAAAACATGGCCGCAAAGCCGACACACCTGTTGCCATTATCGAAAACGGTACACGCAAAAATCAGCGTGTAGTAACAGGCCAACTAGGCGAACTTGCCGACTTAATCCAGCGCAACAGTATTATATCACCTGCGCTACTCATTATTGGTGAAGTAGCCGCCCTGCACTCGCAACTAGCGTGGTTTGGGAAAAACGAACAAACAAGCAGCTTTGCACAGCCGCTAACAGATGTATCAAATACATAACCGAATTTTAAATTTGTAACTTTTAATCATTTTAGTAGGACGACTAACAATGGCTTTAACTCACCTTCAGCAACTAGAAGCTGAAAGTATCAAAATCATGCGCGAAGTCGCCGCTGAGTTTGAGAACCCAGTAATGCTTTACTCTATTGGTAAAGATTCGTCGGTACTTTTGCACTTAGCGCGTAAAGCATTTTACCCTGCAAAAATTCCGTTTCCGTTATTACACGTAGACACCAATTGGAAGTTTCGTGAAATGATTGAGTTTCGCGACCGTATAGCTAAAGAATACGGTTTTGACCTACTGGTACACAAAAATCCAGAAGGCATTGAAATGGGTGTAGGCCCGTTTACGCATGGCTCGGGTAAACATACCGACATAATGAAAACCCAAGGCTTAAAGCAAGCACTTAACAAATATGGTTTTGATGCTGCATTTGGTGGCGCACGCCGCGATGAAGAAAAGTCACGCGCAAAAGAGCGTGTTTATTCGTTCCGCGATAAACACCACCGTTGGGACCCTAAAAACCAACGTCCTGAGCTTTGGAACACTTATAACAGCCAAGTTAATCAGGGCGAAAGCATTCGTGTTTTCCCGTTATCTAACTGGACTGAGCTTGATATTTGGCAATACATTTACCAAGAAAACATCGACATGGTGCCGCTTTACCTAGCAAAAGAGCGCCCTGTTGTTGATCGCGATGGCACCCTAATTATGGTTGACGATGAGCGTATGCCACTTAATGAAGGTGAAGTACCGCAAATGAAATCTGTACGTTTTCGTACATTAGGCTGCTACCCACTTACCGGTGCAGTTGAGTCAACAGCCAGTACTTTAACCGAAATTATTGAAGAAATGCTGCTATCTACGTCATCTGAACGTGAAGGTCGTGTTATTGACCATGATTCAGCCGGCTCAATGGAGAAGAAAAAACGTGAGGGGTATTTTTAATGTCTAGCCAAAATAACGATACATTTAACGAAGTAAAAGAAATAGGCATAGACGCCTACCTAGCACGCCAACAAGACAAAAGCTTATTGCGTATGCTTACGTGTGGCAGCGTAGATGACGGTAAATCAACATTGATTGGCCGCCTACTGCACGACAGCCACCAAATTTATGAAGATCAGCTAGCAGCCCTTCATAAAGATAACGAAAAAGTAGGTAATGCAGGTGAAGATCTTGACCTTGCATTATTAGTTGATGGCCTACAAGCTGAGCGCGAGCAAGGCATTACCATTGACGTAGCGTACCGTTACTTTTCAACGGCTAAGCGTAAATTTATTATTGCCGACACACCTGGGCACGAGCAATACACACGCAACATGGTAACGGGTGCATCAACAAGTGATGTCGCCATTATTTTGGTTGATGCGCGTTACGGCGTGCAAGTACAAACCAAGCGCCACAGCTTTATTTGTGACTCGCTTGGCATTAAGCAGTTTGTTGTTGCCGTTAATAAAATGGATATCGTTGATTTTGACGAAACCGTGTATGAAAAAATTAAGGCCGATTACCTTAAATTTGCTGAGCAACTTAACGTATCAAACATTAAGTTTGTGCCTATGTCGGCGCTTAAAGGCGACAACGTAGTAACTCGCTCTGCTCATACACCGTATTACACTGACAAGCCGCTACTTGAATTACTAGAAGATTCGCCAGCAGCCGAAACAGATACAGGCTTTGAAGCGCGCCTACCGGTGCAATATGTAGTGCGTCCTAATTTAAACTTCCGTGGTTTTCAGGGCACACTTACATCGGGCAAGATACACGTAGGCGATGCTATAAAAGTATTACCGTCAGGTAAAACATCAAGCATTAAAGAAATTGTTACCTTTGATGGCAACCTAGACAGCGCAGAAGCAGGCCAAGCAATTACCGTTACCCTAAATAACGAAATTGATATTAGCCGAGGCGACGTAATCGTACCTGCAAATTCAACGGCCGTTGTTACTAACCAGCTGCAAGCTAAAATTGTGTGGATGCATGAGTCGCCATTAGTATTAGGTAAAAGCTATAACCTAAAGCTAGGCAGCAAAAACACTTCAGCTATTGTTACAAAAATTGATTACACGATTGATGTAAACACGCTTGAGCACGGCACTAGCGACTCACTGCAGTTAAACGAAATTGCGATTGTAACGCTTGAACTAACCGAAACTATTTTGGCAGACGAGTACCACAGCAATCACGAAACAGGCTCGTTTATATTAATCGATCGCTTATCAAACCTAACCGTTGCTGCGGGCATGATTGAACAAGTACTGCAAAGCCAAGCACAGCAAAGTAACTTTAGCGAATTTGAAGTTGAATTTAACAGCTTAGTACGCAAGCACTTTCCGCATTGGCAAGCGCTTGATATTTCTAAGTTATAAGTTAACTTTAGCCTGTTAGGAATTTAAAAGCATGGTAGAACAGCTCGTTTTAACAGGCATTATGCTTACCTTAGTCGGGTGCCTTTTTGGCACCCGTATTAATCCAGCATGGTTATTTGTAAGCGCAATTGGCACCAGCTACTTAGCAGGGCTAATCGATCTTGAAAGCATGTTAATTAATTATGCTAACCCGTCGCTTATCACTTTAGTACTATTGGTGTTAGTGTCGACCGCAATAGAAAAAACCACCCTAATTCAAAAGTTAGCGCAATCGCTATCTAAAGGTAGTTTAGTAAAATCGGTAACAAAATTGGGGTTATCAACCGCCTTTTTATCGTCGTTTACTAACAATACCGCCGTTGTTGCATCGCTTATTACCGCGATAAAAGACAACCCTAATCACTCCCCTTCAAAGCTATTATTACCGCTGTCGTACACTGCTATTTTGGGCGGCACTATTACGCTTATTGGTACATCAACCAACTTAATCGTCAATGGCTTTGCAGTTGATGCGGGCATGGAACCGCTGGGCTTTTTTGACTTTACCTTAGTGGGTTTAGGCGCGTTAAGCGTAGGCCTAATTACCATTTTAGTGATGCTTAAATACTTACCCGACAACGGTAAAAGCGACCAAGAAGTCGTGCCTTTTTACCTAGAAGGCAAAGTACAAGCAAACTCAAAGTTAATAGGCCAAACCGTTGAAGAAAACGGCCTGCGTGATTTAAAAGACTTATTCCTTGCTGAAATTATTCGCGATGGCAGCCGCATTTGCGCAGTCACCCCGCAGCAAATTATTCAAAAAGATGACGTGCTGCTTTTTGTAGGTGACATAAAATCGGTGCCATTACTTACCCGTTTCGACGGCCTAAAAGTAGTACACGAAAATCATCAAAAAGACATAGAACACTTAGTAGAAGTCGTTGTAAGTCAGTCTTCAAAATTTATAGGTAAAACCGTAAAAGAAGCCCGCTTTAGAGAACAGTTTCATGCAGCCGTTATTGCCATTCGCCGTGGTCACGACCGCTTACAAGGCGGCCTTGGGCAAGTGCAATTACAAGCTGGCGACTCACTAATACTTGCCCCAGGCAAAAACTTTTATACCTTGCCTAACTTAAAGCGCGAATTTGTGTATATTTCAGGGTTTGACTTACAAGCCCACCTTGCACCTAAGCAATCAAACATTGTGCTACTAAGCTTTGCCGCAGTACTGGGTTTAAGTATTATTGGCATAGTGCCGCTGGTTAAAGGCTTATTAGTATTACTGATTGGCTTAATGCTCAGTGGCACCATAAAACTTAACGAAGTAAAACGCCGTTTTCCTATCGAGTTACTCGTAGTCGTAGGTAGTGCCATTGGCCTTGCCAAGTTAATGATAGGCACCGGACTTGCCGGGCAAATATCCGACGCCATGTTTATGGTACTTGGCGACTTTGGCCCGTACGGCGCATTTATTGCCATATTTTTAATGACCGTATTATTTACCGAGCTTATTACTAATAACGCAGCAGCTGCCTTGTCGTTCCCTGTTGCTTACTCGCTCGCGGTTGGTTTTAATGTAGACCCGCTACCATTTATTATGGCGGTTGCCTTTGGCGCATCAGCCAGCTTTATATCGCCATTTGGGTATCAAACTAATCTAATGGTTTATAGCGCGGGTAACTATCGCTTAAAAGATTACATAGTGATGGGCTTACCCCTTTCTATTATTTATTCAATCACGGTATTAACCTTGATCCCGCTGGTATTTCCGTTTTAATACCTGCGCTCACAGCATAAGAGACTCTCACTATGGATGAAAATATAGTTTGGCATAACTACGCAACTACAAAAGCACAGCGTAGTGAGCAAAAAAAACATAAGCCCGCTATTTTATGGTTTACCGGTTTTTCGGGCTCTGGCAAAAGCACCGTAGCAAACGCACTAGAAGCAGCGCTTAATCAGCAAGGTACGCACACTTACCTGCTCGATGGCGACAACGTACGCCACGGTTTGTGTAAAGACCTAGGCTTTAGCGACGAAGACCGCATTGAAAACATACGCCGCGTAGGCGAAACCGCTAAACTAATGACCGACGCTGGCTTGTTAGTACTTACTGCGTTTATATCGCCTTTTAGAGCGGAGCGCGATATGGTGCGCAGCCTAGTAGATGACGGCGAATTTATTGAAGTATTTATCGATACCCCACTGGATGTATGCGAAAGCCGCGATCCAAAAGGCTTATACAAAAAAGCCCGCGCTGGAGAGATAAAACACTTCACTGGTATCGATTCAAGCTACGAAGTGCCAAATAATCCAGAAATAATTTTAGATACAAGTAAAAACTCCCTAGACCAATCGGTTACACAACTGATAACGTATCTAAAACAAAAGCACATAATATAGGTTAACCCCATGAATCAAACCGAACTGCTAGAAGAAACCCTCATCCTTGCCCGCAAAGCAGGCCAAGCGATAATGGGAATTTACGAAAAGGATTTTAACGTTGAGTACAAAGCCGATGAAAGTCCCGTAACCGACGCCGATTTAGCAGCTCATAAACTGATTGTGGCAGGGCTTCAACAGCTCACACCCGACATTCCAATACTCAGTGAAGAAAACGCCGACATAAGTTGGGATGTACGCCAAACGTGGAAAAGCTACTGGTTAGTTGATCCAATCGACGGCACTAAAGAATTTATTAAAAAGAACGGTGAATTTACCGTAAACATCGCCCTAATTAAAAACGGCACTCCTATTTTAGCCGTAGTAGATGCACCTGCCCTTGGCGTATCGTACTTAGCCGCCGAAGCAATTGGCGCATTTAAAGATAAAGGCGATGAGCGAATTGAGCTTAAAGTAACCACCAAACCTAACAAAGGGTTAATTCGTGTTGTAGGCAGCCGCTCGCACCCATCACCCGATTTAGCCGAGTTTGTAAAACGCTTTGACGAGGTTGAAATGGTGTCTAAAGGCAGCTCACTAAAGCTGTGTTTAGTCGCTGAGGGCAGCGCCGATATTTACCCGCGCTTGGGCCCAACCTGCGAATGGGATACCGGAGCAGGCCATGCAATCGCCGAAATAGCCGGTGCTAAAGTCACTAAGCTTGATGGCAGCCCACTTATTTATAACACCAAAGATGAATACTTAAATCCGTATTTTATTGTGAGTGCGTTGGAAGAATAAAAGCTTCGAGCTGTTAGCCACGAGCAGCTCAATGTAAATCTAAACACCGTAGGTTGGGTTGAGTGGAACGAAACCCAACATGGTTGAGCACTAAACTATAAAGCCTTATACAATAGGCTTTGGTTTCTAATTTCCTCAAGAAGAGGCTTTAGCTACATTCTATTTGAAAATAGTAACCTCATCACAGAGTAAACTAAAACGCTTTGCTGAGAAATATAACAGTATTGTTCGCTCTCACGATAGAGTTTCCTAACTCCTCCGACCTAAACAACATTTAAATTCTCATAAGCAGGTAGTTTAGACGTATTAATGAGAGCTACATTGCTGTTTGTGGGGGCTTCGATGCTAAAACTTGACAGCTGCTCTCCGAAGTAATGGAACTCCCTTTGACTTGTTAGATCTGAAAACTGTTGTTTTGAGTGGTAACTCTGATAACTTTTCATTAAGTAAGTTAATATAAGTTTTCCGAGATCATTAGAATTAAGTTGATCTAACATGTCTTCATATTCAACAGGTACTATATGTGTATATCCTAGATATTTTAAAAGGCGATCAAAATTAACTCTACCATCTTTAATAAACAATAGTTTATTTATTACTTCATAGAAATTTTCTAGGTCTAAGTTATTTGCTATTAACCAAGTAATAGCTAAGTCTATATTTTCGTTTATATTTCTTCCCGGTTCAGCAAACTGCAAAATGCAGGAACTTGGAGTATCAGCCTCAAAAAATTTAACTAAACCTTTTGTGCTATCTTTGCAACAGCGAGGTATGAAAAAAAACCGTTCAACCCCCTGGCTATATTCTTCAGAGAGGGACAACCATTCATTTAAGAATACAACAATACTTTGCGATTCCCTCAACTCAATAATTTTAGCAATTAAGACTTGATCACTTAACTCTCCATTACTAGGTATTTGTTCTAATAATATTCTATTTAAATAATCTATATTCCAAGTCATGCACCCCAAACTTTGTTGTGTATGGCGATTCATATTTAAATTTATCTCTTCTCTATTATTTAAAATCGACTTCTTTTCATGCTCACTAGTCAAAGGATCATTAAGCCTCTGTTTTTGGATAAGCCATTGATACCTTTCTAGAAGAGGCTTTGTACAGAATAAGTGCTTTAATAATTGCTCTAAATTATCGTCTATATTACCCGTTTCATTTGAAGACATCTTTTCAATAAGTGACTTAATTCTTTTACCTTCATACTCTTCAATTATTTTAGGTCTATTTATTTTCATCTTAATAAATGCAGAATAATTCACTTCTTTCAAGCTAATAGCTTGTAATAATGACATAAAGTTAACCTCGCCCATCAACTTTTTAGGTTGCCACACTTGGTCAACTCTGCGTAATATTTTTTTCATTATCCTTAATGAGGTAATAAACTCATTTAAGTGCCGTATATCTTGGTTATTTTTTGAGAACTCAGGTGTATTTCCTCTTAGAGTAAAAATATCACCATCTCGCTTTTCAAGTAGCCCACTATTACCAAAAATATAATAACTTTTATGAGCCGTATTTTTATGAGGGGAAATTGCACTTTCAACACTTAATTTAATGTAATTAAATATCCTTTCAGTCAAATCAATGGTAAAAATATCTTCCCTATAATCAGTCGCCTTTGAAATAACTTCAGCGGCAACTTCATTTTCATTCCCCATCACGACGATAAAATTGATATGACTCAAATCTCGATTTTTCAATCTATCCAACAGTGCAGCAATATCATTTAACCGTTTTTCATTTTCATCGCCTGCTCCACGATCTACATCTTGCAGGGTGATCAGTAATTTGTGGTTGGTTGCATCAAGAACGTCATTAAGCTTTTGAAAACTTCCCTCAATATCAACGGGGCCTGCGAGTAACGTAGATGCAAACTGAAATACACTACCGCCAGACTTCAACGCTTCGGTGTAATGCTTAGGTAACGCACGAAAGGCACACATATCAATATACTGGCTTATATCGTCGATAATATGGCTCAATACAACATGCGCAACACTGCCGCTGGCTGCGCCCCACGTTGATATATCGCTGTGTATCCAAGTACTCTCTTTTTCAGCGGGTTTTGCCAAATCATTCGCAATACTTTCGACTATACTGCTTTTTCCGCAACCATAAGGCCCACAAAGAGCTATGTGTTGTGCTAAATCCTTTTCATCTTTATTACCACCATTTTGCAGCCGCTTGGTGATACGCTTTGCATACACCTGTAAGTCGGGCTCTAATCTTTCTGTGCTTTTGATAGTTGAATCATCTTTAAACCACTTTCTGAAATTTTCTAACGTTTTTAGTTCTGGGCTTTCTTTAGTTTCAATCGGCTCAATTTCAGAAGTAAAATTTTGTTGTTTGCTCTGCCTGTGTTCATCGCACAATAAGTAAATCGCTAAAATTAAATAGCTACCAGCTAGATAAATGAAAGCATCAAAAGCAGGGGGCATATCAGCTAGGTTGACTGCACAAATGATAAAGGCTGCACTAAGAACAACTAATACAGCCGTAAAAATTGGCTTTTGGGTATAGAGCTTTGTCTGATAAATGACAGTTATGAGCATGCCAACAAACGTAAGCACTAGGTATTTTAAGCTTATAAAGCTTTGTGCGTATAGCGCAGCTTCATCAAGTTTTGGGGCTGTATTTAGTATGTAAAAAGCAGCTATAAACAATGACGCTAATACAGCAATTGTTACCGGCGGATATCGCCAGCTAAATACAACACTGCGTTTGGGGTGCGATATATAAAACCTATCAAGCAGGAGCTTTATGCCAATACCCGCTAAAAATGCGCTACTGTAATGCAGGATTGGATTGGCATGTAAAATAGCGCTCCAACTTGAATATGTCTTTTGTACAAAACCGACTTTACTTAAAAATACAGTAATTGTTGCAGCAGTAATTGCGCACAATAAAAGAGAGAGCCAGCGTGTGGCTGTAATAGGGAGAGCTTTAACTTGCGACAACTTAATATCCTTATCAATACGTTACCTTGCCAGTGTATATCAATTGAATATTATTGGATAAGCAAGTTTAAGAAATAAAGTCGCCTCTTGGCTTTACCGCTCGAATGACGCTATGGCTTGTTGGGTTTCGCTTCGCTCTACCCAACCTACGCTTTGATATAAAAATGGAGTTTTATTCCTTTAGGTCCTGTTTTGAGTTTAGGGCGAAAATCAAAAAAGAATGTACCGATCCTATTCCTTCTACAACCCTTAACGATTTTGCTGGGCGATAAAAGCAAGCGAGTGCTGATTGAATAAGTCAGGGCGTTCCACATTGCAGACATGGCCGCAATGGTGAATCGTTTGCAGTACGCTGTTTTTATGACGCTTAACCATTTCTTTAACAGGGCCAAGGAACATATGATCTTCCTTACCCATAATATACAGAATGGGAATATCAATGTCTTTTTCTTTGAAGTACTGCATTAAAGGATTTACGTCCATGGCTAATTTAAACCATTTTATAAACTCTTTTTGGCACAAGCGTTTTGCTTCACGAACAAACAAAAGCCGAGATTCTTTATGGCGCTTTTTAGGCATCATAATAAAAGCAAATAAGCGATACAGCCACATATAAGGCAAGAAGTGTTTAAAAGTATTACCTAAATAAACCAATGTATTACTGCGAGTATTAAAACGAGTAACCGCTCCACCTAGCACCATACTAGAAACATATTGCGGCGCAATTTCAGCAATATTTCGAATAATAATTGTGCCCAATGAAATGCCAACAAAGTGTGCGCTGTTGATATTGTTATGATCTAACACATCGATAATGTCTTTAGAGACATTATTAAATGAATAATTATTATCAACAAAGTTTTGTACTAAGTTATTCGATTTACCGTGACCACGAAGATCTAGCAACAATACATTATATTCTTTTTTATAGGCTTTAAGCTGACGAAACCAGATTGCCGAACTACCACCTGCTCCATGGACAAATACAACCCATGTTTTACTGGTTTCGTGCGCAAAAGTAGTATGGAAGAGAATGTCTTTGCTCATTGCAGTTAGCGGCCTATTTACTTCGTTTGGCATATTCAATTGTAGGAAGTATAACGGAGTTTAATAAAAATCTCTTATGAAGTTGAGAGCAATGGCTTCTACTTAACAACTTTTGGGAGCAGATTTTGATTTTTAAATGAAAACCAATAAAAATGACCTTCCCCTATTTTCACGGCATTGCGCCTCTCTTGGCTTTGCTGATCGGATGACGCAATGCAGTGTTGGGTTTCGCTTCGCTCTACCCAACCTACTCTTCAATTATAATATGGGTGTTGCTATTTAAGGCTTTTGCTCACTTTTACACCACTGTTTCGTATTCATGACACTTACCCTCCAATTGAGTCTAATTAATTAGTCTAAAAATCTCTTCAAAACATGAAAAATGTCTCTAAAAACTATACCCTTCGGCGCAGTTATTATTTAAATAATGGATGAGCACACACACATGACAACATCTCAAGATGCAACGCTTTCAAATGCATCACCAAACACACACACAAATTCAAATACAAAAACTAAATGGAACCTGCACGATACGCAGTGGACATTAAGTTTATTTGGTACCGCCGTTGGTGCGGGTATTTTATTTTTACCTATTAACATTGGTATTGGCGGTTTTTGGCCGTTAATTATTATGGCGTGTTTAGCGTTCCCAATGACCTTTTTTGCGCACCGTGGATTAGCGCGCTTTGTACTTTCATCAAAAAATAAAGATGCCGATTTTACCGATGTAGTTGAAGAGCATTTTGGTGTGACTGCAGGCCGGTTAATTTCCTTGTTGTACTTTTTATCTATATTCCCAATTTTGCTTATTTACGGTGTAGGTTTAACCAATACCGTTGATAGTTTTATGGTTAATCAAATGGGGATGGAATCACCTTCTCGCGTGCTACTTTCGGGTGTATTAGTTGCAGGTATGATTAGCTTAATGATGGGCGGCGAGCGCTTAATGCTACGTGCCTTTGCTATTTTAGTGTATCCGCTTGTGGGCATATTGTTCTTTTTATCACTTTATTTAATCCCTAGCTGGCAAATGCCAGATATGACGGTGCCTGAAATAGGCAGCTTTGGTAAAACGTTGTGGTTATCGATTCCTATTATTGTGTTTTCGTTTAGCCACGCAGCGGCTATCTCAAGCTTTGTAAATGTGCAACGCGGTCATTACGGCGAACAAGCTACACGTAAGTCTGAGGCGATTTTAAAGCGCACTAGCTTGCTACTTATTACCTTTGTACTGTTATTTGTGTTCTCTTGCGTGCTGTCGCTTACAGGCGAGCAAATGGCAGCGGCTAAAGCGGCTAACGTATCGGTTTTATCCTACCTTGCTAATATTACTGATAACTCGTTTATTGCCACACTTGGGCCACTTGTTGCCTTTATTGCTATTACATCGTCGTTTTTGGGTCATTTTTTAGGTGCACGCGAAAGCTTTACAGGTTTAGTAACTAAACAAACAGGCTTAAGTGCTGGCGTTACCGATAAAATTGGTGTGTTAATCATGTTTTTAGCTATTTGGTTTTGTGCTGTTAAAAACCCAAGTATTTTAGACATGATGGATCAGTTATCGGGCCCTATCATTGCGATGATTTTATTCATTATGCCAATGATTGCAGTTTATAAAGTGCCTGCACTTCATAAGTACCGCAACCGTTTAAGCACGCTATTTATATTAGCGGTTGGCTCACTTGCTGTATTTGCACTTTTATACAGTATGCTTAAGTAATAAAACTGTTTATACAAAAGCCCGGCTACTTTTTAGCTGGGCTTTTTTGTGTGCGGTTTATCTCAAATTGTTTTTTTATAGTCGCTCTTCAGGCATGTTATAAATTAACTAGCCTAAAAATAAAACAATTATGCACTTTACTAAACAACTCCTACTTTATGTAAGCTTGCTAACTACGCTTGTTTTAAGCCTCTTTGTTAAAGCTGATGACGCTCCCACTATTTTATCGATGAAAGAGCGCGCTGCGTTTATAGATAAAATAACTGAGCTTAGAGTTAATACCTTAATGCCCTCATTAATGAAGCAGCACAACACTGATATGTGGCTACTTATAAGTCGTGAATATAACGAAGATCCAATATTAAAAACAATGCTGCCTGCAACATGGCTTTCAGCCAGACGCACCACTATTTTGCTATTTGCACTTAATAAACAAGGTGGTGTTGATGCTTACGCTATTGCGCCTTATAAAATAGGTAACGTATTTAAAAAAGGGTGGGATAAACAAACACAACCAAGCCAGTGGGCAGCACTCAATACACTTATTGAGCAATACAAACCTCGCAACATTGCGCTTAATACTTCTACCGACTGGGCACATGCCGATGGCCTTGTGCTAGGCGATTACAAAACATTAATGGCTAACTTGCCCGCCACTTATCACAATAAAATAATTTCTGCCGAGCCGCTTGCTGTTGCCTGGTTAGAGCAACGCATTCCTGAAGAAGTTAAAATGTATAAACATATTGTGGCTATTGCCCATCATATTATTGCAGAGGGGTTTTCGGGTAAAACAATTACGGTTGGTGAAACAACTAGCGATGACTTGGTATGGTGGTTTAGAGAGCGCGTAAAAGAGCTAAAACTACAAACATGGTTTCACCCAAGTATTGCTATTCAGCGCGCCGATGCGAAGTCGTTCGATCATGAAGAAAGCTTTACCAATGGCTACGATGATAACGTTATACAAGCCGGTGACTTGCTTCATGTAGATTTTGGGATTACTTATTTACGCTTAAATACCGACACGCAGCAGCATGCGTATGTGCTCAAAGAAAACGAAACGAGTGCGCCTAGTTACTTAGTTGAAGCACTAAAAAGCGGTAATAAACTACAAGACATATTTACCAGTCAATTTGCGGTAGGTAAAACCGGTAATGAGGTTTTAGCTGCAGCACGAAAAGCCGCTATTGAGCAGGGATTAAAGCCCACTATTTATACCCATCCTCTTGGCTATCATGGCCACGCTGCTGGCACTACATTAGGTATGTGGGATTCTCAGCAAGGTGTACCGGGAGATGGTGACTATCCGCTGCATTTAAATACGGCTTACTCAATTGAGCTTAACAATGCTGTGTTTATAAAACAGTGGAATAAAGAAATAAGAATAATGCTAGAGGAAGATGCTATTTTTGATAAAAGCGGTGTCTGGTATTTAAATGGCCGACAAACACAATTATTGCTTGTAAAATAAAGCAAAAAAAATGGCGCTCACTGAGCGCCATTTTTAATTTAATTCGTTGCTATTATTCTGTATCTGGCAGGTTACGGCCATAGAATATTTCTTGCATTTCACGGGTCAGCTTTGAGCGAATTTCGTCTTCTTCGCCCTCTGATAAATCTGCCGTAGAAAGGCCGAATAAATACGTGTTTAGATCGGTTTCTTTTAACATCATTTTGGTATGGAACAGGTTTTCTTGATACACGTTCACGTCCATCATTTGGTACGCTTCTTTTGTATCTTCTGTCATGAAGTTTTGAATCGAGCTAATAGCATGATCAATGTAGTGCTTAACACCGTTTATGTCGCGGGTAAAACCACGAACGCGGTAGTCAATTGTTACTACGTCTGATTCAAGGCTATGAATTAAGAAGTTTAACGCTTTAAGTGGCGAAATAATGCCACAAGTAGACACTTCAATATCAGCACGGAATGTACAAATACCATCATCAGGGTGAGCTTCTGGGTATGTGTGTACACAAATGTGGCTTTTATCTAGATGCGCAACAACTGAATCAGGTAATGGGCCTGGTGCTTCGTCAGCATCGTAATTTTGCTGCTCTTCTACTGGTTCTTCTGAAACCAAAATAGTTACACTTGCGCCTTGCGGTTCATAATCTTGGCGCGCTACATTTAAAATATTAGCACCAATAATATCAACAACTTCACCTAAAATGTCGGTTAGTCTATCTGCACTGTACTGCTCATCGATATATTCAATATATTCTTTACGTTGTTGCTCGGTCTTTGCGTAACAAATATCATAAATACTAAAGCTTAAACTTTTGGTTAAATTGTTAAAGCCATGAAGTTTAAGTTTATCGAAGGGTTTGTTCATAATAAACCAACCTATAAATTAGTGGGTTCTGCACCTGCAGAATGAAAAGTTCGCGGATTTTATACGAATTTCCCTCGTGGAAAAAGCGTTATTTTGCTTGATCTTGCACAACTTCGTGGCTATGCGTAATTTCTACTGTTTTATCAAGCATTAATGCAACTGAGCAATACTTTTCAGCAGAGAGTGAAACGGCGCGTGCAAGGTGCTTTTCAGACACATTATTGCCTTTAACAACAAAGTGTAAGTTGATTTTGGTAAACACACGTGGGGCTGTTTCGGCGCGCTCTGCACTTAGTTGTACTTGTACATCTGAAAAATCTTGTTTGGCTTTTTTTAAAATACTAACCACATCAACTGATGAACAACAGCCGACAGACATTAAAACCATTTCCATTGGGCTTGGTGCTGCACTATCGCTGCCGCCATCAAACACAACATTGTGGTTAGAATTAGAACGACCAATAAACGTATCGCCTTCAACCCATTTTACATTTGCTTGCATTTTTATATCTCAAAAAAATATTTTCTTGATTGTAAGCAAGTTAGCCGTAGTTGCAAATGAAAATGCAACGCAGGGCTATAAAATGGCTAAGATTGTTGTGTTAAAGCGCTATCAAAGAGGTTTTTTACTAAACCTGCAAATTCATCTATAAAGGCATGCTGTTCAACCGTGACAGGCTGTGAGGTGATGCTGCTGAGGACTTCTTCTAAATCGTAAACAATGCCATCAACTTCGCGTACAATTTGACTACGCTGCTCTGTGTTGAGGTTTGTGTGCTGCTCGCAAATAAGCATCACATTTTGTGCAATAACGTCTTCGATTAATTCCATTACTGTTGGGGCACCTGGTTTTATTTCGCCTGGCTTCTCAAACAATGCTAAATTTTGAGTTAGATACATGATCAAATCATCGTACCCTTGCCTATCTAAAACCATTTTTGTACCACCTTTGTATAATTAATTATTTTTGATTTAAGCAGAAAGCGCTGTTGATTGCTAGCTTTGCGCGTTAGCAATACAAAAAAAGCAGCCGAAGCTGCTTTTATAATAATTAAGTAGTATTACTACTTAATCTATTTTTAAGCCTGGGCTTAGTGTTGCTGGCATAGCTACTTTTTCAAGCTCTACCGAAGCAACTGGGTATGCACAGTAATCAGCTGCGTAATACGCACTTGCTCTGTGGTTGCCCGATGCGCCAATACCACCAAACGGTGCTGCGCTTGATGCGCCAGTAATTGGGCGATTCCAGTTAACAATACCTGCACGAATACGACGTAAGAAATGGTCGTAATCTGCTGCACTGTCACTTAATAAACCAGCCGATAAACCAAAGGTTGTATCGTTTGCTTTATCAATGGCTTGGTCAAAGTCGTCAAAGCGGAATACTTTTAAAAGTGGTCCAAAATGCTCTTCATCTGGGAAGTCACTAATATTTGTACACTCAATAATACCTGGTGTTACAAAGCCAGTATTAGCTGTGTGCTCAAGTTCTACTAATACTTCACCACCAAGCTCAACAAG
Source organism: Pseudoalteromonas sp. 78C3 (assembly GCF_002836695.1). Lineage (NCBI taxonomy): Bacteria > Pseudomonadati > Pseudomonadota > Gammaproteobacteria > Alteromonadales > Pseudoalteromonadaceae > Pseudoalteromonas > Pseudoalteromonas sp. 78C3. The sequence goes on along the minus strand of NZ_PJAV01000175.1, from coordinate 36,794 downwards.
CTCTTTTTGCGCTTTAACCATGCCTGCAGCTGCAGCTGATGAGATCATAGAGCCCATAAATGGCTGGTCTGCATCATCGTAGTTGCCTACTTTAATCGCTTTAGTTGCAGTGATAAGGCGCTCTAAAATTGCATCGCCTTTGCTACCTTTAGGTAAAAACAATTTACGTGCACATGTACAACGCTGGCCGCTTGAGATAAACGCTGATTGAATAATATCGTGAACAACCGCTTTAGTATCTTCAACGTCAGTAATAATAAGTGGATTATTACCACCCATTTCTAGCGCTAAAATTTTACCCGGTTGACCCGCAAACTGTTCATGTAAAATATGACCAGTACGCGAAGAACCCGTAAAGAACAAGCCATCAATACCTTTGTGGGCAGCAAGGGCTTTACCCGTTTCTACTTCACCTTGTACAAGGTTAATGACACCTGCTGGTAAACCTGCTTTTTCCCACAGTTTAAGCGTAAGCTCAGCTACTTTAGGAGTAAGTTCAGACGGTTTAAACACAACCGTGTTACCTGCTAAAAGCGCTGGCACAATGTGGCCATTAGGTAAGTGACCCGGAAAGTTATACGGACCAAATACGGCTACAACACCATGTGGCTTATGACGAATCATCGCACGGCCAAGTGGCATTGCGTTTTCTACGTCGCCAGTGCGCTCTAAAAATGCTTTTTCAGAAATGGCAATTTTACCAACCATAGCACCCGCTTCTGTGCGAGTTTCCCACAGTGGCTTACCTGTTTCTTGTGCAATAGTAATAGCGAGCTCTTCGCTGTTTTCTTTTAATTGCGCTGCAAATGCTTTAATTATTTCTAAACGCTCAGTAAAGCTTTTATCAGCCCATGCATAAAACGCTTCGCGCGCTGCATTTACTGCGGTGTCTACTTGCGTCGCAGTTGCCGATGAAGCCTGCCAAATAACGTCGTTATTTGCAGGGTTTACTGAATTAAATTCTGTGCCTTGGCCTTGTGACCATTGACCATTTATAAATTGTGCAGGATGAGTCATATACTTTCTCCTAAATTAAATCGTGGTTGCACTAACAATATCGCCAGTTTGCAAATGCAGTGCATCTGCTATTTCTTGCGATAAAATAAGGCTTTTTGCGCGCTCGTCAAATGTCATTGGTGCAACGGTTGCTCTGAAACCTTCAAGCTTTTCGTTAGCTAGTAACACCATAGTGTCGCCAGTCATTTCGCCAATTTCAACGTTAAAGTGATTTGCATTACGAATAGTCGCAATGTTATCTACTTTTGCTTCAACCGTTGGGCCACCGTCAAAAATATCTACGTAGCCATTAAACGTAAAGCCTTCGCTTTTTAATAACTCGATTGCTGGGCGAGTGTTGTCGTGTACTTTACCAATTACGGCTTGCGCATCTTTACTTAGCAAGTTTACGTAAATTGGGTATTTAGGCATTAGTTCAGCAATGAAAACCTTTTGGCCAATACCTGTTAGGTAATCGGCTGTTGGAAAATCCATAGAGAAAAAGTGCTCTTCAAGCCACTGCCAAAAAGGGCTGCTGCCGTTTTCGTCAGACACACCGCGCATTTCTGCAATCACTGTTTGCGCAAAACGCTCTTGATGCTGTTTTATAAACATAAAGCGCGCTTTTGAAAGTAGCTTACCGTTACAATTTTTACGATAACCATCTTTTAAAAACAATGTGCAAAGCTCTGTAGCACCTGTGTAGTCGTTACATAGCGTTAGAATATCAACCGCTTTGTATACGCCTAATGTGCGCGAAGAGTGAATCACTTTACTTAAGTGATAATGATAAAATGCATCATCAAGCCCTACCGCAGCTTCAATTGCAGATGTCCCTACAACTTCACCGGTTTCGCTATCTTCAAGAACAAACAGGTAGCCTTCGTCACCAGGTTGTGACGTTTGTTTAGCAAAAGAGCTTACTGAATGGTCGATCTTTTTTTGCAATAGTTCTTCGTTTAATGGCAAAGACGTAAAACCATGCCCTGATTCATGGGCAATTTTCAGTAATGCTGAATAATCATTTTGCTGGATTGGGCGAAGGATCATCATGAGTCCGCTTGCTCCCTTATAAATAACGGTAAATAGGAATTGCAGGGCAAGCAGTGCTTGCCCTTTATTGGTTGGCTTAAGTCGCTTATACGTTTACTACGCTTGCTACTGCTTTTTCAAAGCGTGCCATACCTTCGCGAATGTCCGCATCAGGAATTACTAAAGATGGAGTGAAACGTATTACGTCTGCACCAGCAACTAATGACATAAGGCCTTGCTCAGTACCTGCCACTAAAAACTCTTTTGCACGACCTTTATATTGCTCGTTCACTACTGCACCAATTAATAAACCTTGGCCACGGATTTCGCTAAATACGTTATATTTTTCGTTAACCGCAGTAAGTAGTTCATTAAATAATGCTGCTTTAGCTTTTACGCCAGCAAGTACTTCTGGCGTATTTACTGTATCAAATGCAGCTTCTGCAACAGCACACGCAAGCGGGTTGCCGCCATAAGTAGAACCATGAGTACCTACTTTAAGATGCTGTGCAATTTCAGTTGTTGTGATCATAGCGCCAATAGGGAAACCGCCGCCAAGTGCTTTAGCTGAAGTTAAAATATCAGGTACTATGTTTAAGCCTTGGTATGCGTATAAATCGCCAGTACGACCAACACCTGTTTGTACTTCATCAAAAATAAGCAGTGCGTTATGCTTAGTACATAAATCGCGAACGCCTTGAGCAAACTCGTCAGTTGGTGAAACAATACCGCCTTCACCTTGAAGAGGTTCCATCATTACGGCACATGTTTTGTCGCTGATTAGCGCTTCAAAAGCAGCTAGGTCATTGTAATCACAATGTACAATGTCGCCAGGCTTAGGACCAAAACCATCTGAATATGCAGCTTGGCCGCCAACAGTTACGGTAAAGAATGTACGACCGTGGAAACCTTTGTTGAACGCGATGATTTGTGATTTTTCTGCGCCAAACTTATCAAGTGCAAAACGACGCGCTAACTTAAGCGCTGCTTCGTTTGCTTCTGCGCCTGAGTTGGCAAAATAAACTTTTTCAGCAAATGTAGCATCAACCATTTTTTTAGCTAGGCGAAGTGCCGGCTCATTGGTCATTACATTTGATAGATGCCAGATTTTTTCGCCTTGCTCTTTTAATGCGCCTACTAATGCAGGGTGGCAATGGCCAAGACAGTTAACTGCAATACCACCAGCAAAGTCGATAAACTCTCGACCTTCTTGATCCCATACGCGAGAACCTTCGCCTCGAACAGGAATTACGCTTGAAGGTGCGTAGTTAGGAACCATTACGTGATCAAATAATTCGCGATTGACTGTCATTTTATTTCCTCTTAATTGTGAGCAACACAAAACATCAAAATAGGTGTTTGGTTAATATTTGTAACCAACTTTATAGGCAAGATCAGTAACCTGATAATTGCGCAAAATTGCTTTGTGGTTCAATTTTCAGACGCACATTATTTCAGAATTACTTATATCTGTCTCGTTAAAAACTTTCATGTATCCCTTGAAAATAAAGGGCTAAAGATATTATTTCATAGATAGTGAATAACTATTTGCATAGCCATTCATACTTGGTTTTAGACAACTAACCGCATGAGCGCAGAGGCAAGCACGCTTTAATCGGCAAATATGCAATATAACAATAGAGTGAGAATGAATGGTTAGTCGCAAAAAAATTAACAAAAAATTCAGATTTTTAGTCAATTTGAATAGCTAAATTGGTAAAATTACTCGATTGGAGGGTTTTTAGTTCCGTTTTAGTGAACTTAAAGTACGAAAACCAGCTTAGAGTTTCATCAGGCTCAATAAGTTGATGCTCTTTTAAATTAAGATATTGAGAGTAGCAACGTGCCTTTAGCATTACTTCTGTTAATGGCAGTAATGTATCGCCCTTATCTACCCCATTTACTAGCTGCTGCATTACACCTTTAAACGGTAAATATTTAAAAGCCATTTTGTCTATTACTTTGGCGCTTACTTCTATCGACTTATTGCTAAGTAGAGTGGTTAAAAATAGCGGGTCGGGCTGTAGCTCTAATAATGCGGTGTGTAAATCTTTTTGGTTTTCATTTCGGGCTAACTGCACTTTGCGTTGCCATACTTTCTCAAACGTTTTTAAGTACAAGCGCACTAATGCAATTCGCCCTACATCTAAAAGCATTCCAAGGGTAAATGCATGTACGTCATTCACATTATTAATTTGTGCAATTTTTTGCGCAGCAATCGCGTTTGCCATCGCGCTGTCGCGTAGCCGGCGTTTTAATAATGAAAATGGTTCGGTGCTATGTGGCATCCAATGACGCGCAGCAAATGTAGGAATAACTAGCTGTAAGTTATCAAGGCCAATATAACGAAGGGCAAGCGATGGTTTATCTACTTTTACAGACGTGTTTTTACTACGCTGATTACGATAGTAAGGTAAATTAACAAGCGTTACTAACTCTCTACCCAACCAGCTTATATCATTAACTAGTGGCTCTAAACGCCCTACTGATGCCGACTTTACAGCTAATATATCGAGTATATTGGCAATGCCATCTTCAATGCCTATAGTACTGTGAATTACACTATCTATATCTTCGAGCTGCTTATATATAGCTGTTTCAATTGTTTTGTGTAGTTGCTCACTCGCTTGAGCGCGGTACTTATGATGTGCAGTACTGCTTTGCTGGCGTTTATTCTGTGCGGCCACTTCAACCTGAAGCAAAGTGCGTTGCTTCATGGGTTCGCCGTAATCTATATCTAATGTATGGATGAAACCAATTTGCTGATGCGCAAAGCTGTGCCCAAGCAATAAGTCATGAGCCCGTTGGTTTAGTATTTTGGCAGTACGCTGCTGGGCTACAAGTTCAGTCATGACATCCATTAATAAAGTATTAAATGCTCTGTGTATTATAACATTAGAAGCGAGTTAAAAAGTTATCAAGCAGTTCTAAGCCTTGATCAGTTAGAATAGCTTCGGGGTGAAACTGCACACCTTCGATTGCTAGTTCTTTATGAAGTAACCCCATAATTTCGTCAAACTCACCTTGCTCAGTCTGAGTCCATGCGGTTACTTCAAGTTCTTTAGGCAAAGTTTGTGCTTTAACCACTAAAGAATGATAACGACATACTGTTAACGGGTTAGCTAAACCTTTAAACACCCCTTTATTAGTGTGAACTATGGGTGATGTTTTACCGTGCATTACTTTTTTAGCACGAATTACATCTCCACCTAAAGCTTGTGCAATAGTTTGATGCCCCAAGCAAATTCCTAAAATAGGATATTGCCCTTTTAGTTGCTCAACAACATTTAGTGAAATACCCGCTTCGTTAGGGGTGCATGGCCCTGGCGATAACACGATGTGTTTCGGGTTCAACTGCTTTATTTGTGCAATGCTTAGCTCGTCATTACGTTTCACTAAAACGTCTTGATCTAAACGCTGAAAATATTGCACTAAGTTGTAAGTAAACGAGTCGTAGTTATCGATCATTAACAGCATTACACAACAAACCTTATAAATTATTGACCACTTACTTCACACAAGTGGTACTAAGCGCTGCATTCTACCACTATTAATTAACCAACATAAATTAGCAAAAAGCGTTAAAAATTAACTCTTTTAGCTAAAATGCATAAAAGCCTTTAGCGGGTATTGGTTTACTTAACCTGAACTCTGGTTAAGAGATTTATTAACGTATTGAATCACGGTGATATTTAAATTTATTTTCTCTAGCCAGAGATTCCTTGCAGCTTGAGCAATAATATCGAACCCTAAGCTTTTTACGAGTAGTTAATACTCCTATTTAGGCTGTATACCCCAACAATAAATTATTGACCTCTAAAGTACATGCGTTTATTGATCGCTCTATTAAATACTTTAGTGAAATACCTTACTGAGCAAAATAAACAGATTGTTTGCGCTACATCAAATTAGCGGCTCAATGGTTGAATTATATCTATGTAAGCCCCAGTGTATTATATGAAAGGCAGTAATTCACTTATACAACTCACTTACTTGTGAGCTCATTTATATCCTATTAAGGAGCGAATATGTTAGGCGAAGACCACTCATTAACTAATGACTTTCCAGAGTACTTAAAGACCATTGCCGAGTTAAATGAAAGCGATACTGAATTTGCAAAAAAAGCAGATAAGTACGACAAGCTAGATAAAGAAATTAGAGTGTTAGAGCTCAAAGATGCCCCCATAAGCGACGAGCAAATGCATCAGCTAAAACACGAACGTACGGAATTAAAAGATTGGCTATACGAGCGCTTGCAGCAAGAGCAGTAATGCCACTAAAAAAAGAGCTCACTGATGAGGTGAGCTCTTTAGATCAACAATGGCTATTTTCTCTAAAACTTTACAAAGCCACCCACAGGTTTCATAAATACACTGCTTGGGTTAATAACATCTTTGCGTTCCTAGCCAGTGCTATCGGTAGCACCGGTAAGTAAAACTGTTTTATTTATGTTGCTCTCTCCTAACTTTGTTTTCGCTATATTAGCAGCCTCCCTACCGCTGATAATTAGGTCAATAATCGAATCAGTTTATCTAATCAATTGATAAAGCTAAGTCTATGTTAGTCAATATAAAAGCATTCCTTTAAAAGGCAGGTAAGTGTTTAAGCTGAATGTTTTTTATGCTTTTATTTGAATTACCCAGCAATCATAACTATTGTTTTTAAACCCCCTTAATAGTAGTATTTATCATATAAATACACTTTTCGAGAAATAACATGAAAGTTTTAGTTACTGGCGGCATGGGTTACATAGGTAGCCACACATGTATTGCATTGCATGAAGCAGGTATTACGCCTGTTATTTATGATAACTTATCTAATGCAAGTGCGCGGGTACTTGACCAACTCGAAAAGATTACTGGTACTCGGTTTGAGTTTATATTGGGTGACATTCAAGACGAGCAACAATTTAAGCTCGCTCTAAAACATACTAAAGCCGAAGCTGTTTTTCACTTTGCGGCTTTAAAAGCCGTTGGCGAATCAACTGAGCAACCACTGCGTTATTATCAAAATAATGTGTCGGGCACATTAAGCATGCTACAAAACATGCAAGATGAAGGCGTTAACCATATTATATTTAGCTCATCGGCTACTGTGTACGGTGAGCCAGACTACCTCCCTATTGACGAAAAGCATCCTATACGCGCAACTAACCCTTATGGTTGGACTAAAGTCATGGTTGAACAAGCCATGCAAGACGTATGTAATGCCAACAGTCAATTTATGGGGATTGCGCTTCGTTACTTTAACCCAGTAGGTGCACACCCAAGTGGTTTATTAGGTGAAAGCCCTAATGGTATTCCTAATAACTTAATGCCATTTATTGCTCAAACTGCAGTAGGCAAACGTGACGTGGTTAATATTTTTGGTGACGACTACGACACCGAAGATGGCACAGGCGTGCGCGACTATATTCATGTTTTAGATTTAGCTAAAGGTCATGTTGCGGCATTTATGCAGCATAAAACAGATACCGCCTTTCATGCTTACAACTTAGGCACAGGGCAAGGTTATTCTGTGCTTGATATGATCAACGCATTTAGCGCATCAGCCAATAAAGATATTCCGTATAAGATTGCGCCGCGCCGAGCAGGTGATATTGCCTGTAACTACGCCGATGCCACAAAAGCGCAAAACACACTTAACTGGCACGCAGAACTAACACTTAGCGACATGACAAACGACACATGGCGCTGGCAAACTAATTACCCAAGTGGGTTGGAGAGTTAACATGGCTTTATTAGAAAGTACTCACAGACGTAAAAATCCGCTAACGGGTCGTTGGGTATTAGTGTCACCACATCGTAATAACCGCCCATGGTTAGGCGCAACAGAAGCCGTTAACGAAAACGTACTACCAAAACACGATGACAGCTGCCCACTTTGCCCAAGTAATACCCGTGCAAATGGCGACAGCAATCCAGATTACAAATACACACACGTATTTAGAAATGACTTTGGCGCATTAACACCTAATGCCAGCGAGCAATTACAAGCCTTAGAGTCAGACAGCGATTTATTTATTGCCGACGAAGCCAGTGGCGAATGCCGCGTAATTTGTTTTTCTCCAGAGCACAATAAAACACTACCAGAGCTTAGCCAAAACGCATTGCACGAAGTAGTAAAAACCTGGAAACAAAATTACACAGAGCTTGCACAGCAGTACGAATGTGTACAAGTTTTTGAAAATAAAGGCGAGATCATGGGTTGCTCGCAACCTCATCCTCACGGCCAAGTATGGGCTCACTCGCATTTATCAACCGAAATAGAAGCCGAAGATACCCAGCAGCTTGCCTATTATAAAAAGCATGGTACAGCTATGCTTGCCGATTACGCGCAAAAAGAGCAAGCAGATCAAACACGTGTTGTATTTGAAAACGAACATTGGCTTGTTGTGGTGCCATTTTGGGCAGCATGGCCGTTTGAAACAATGCTAGTAACTAAAGATAATATTCAAAACTTTAGCCAGCTAAACGATGTGCAAACCGACTCTTTGGCTCAGGCACTTAAAGTATTAACCACTAAGTACGACAACGTATTTAATTGCAGCTTCCCATACTCAATGGGGTGGCACAATGCACCGGCTAACAGAGGCTCTGATGAGCAACATTGGCGCTTACATGCTCATTTTTATCCGCCGCTACTTCGCTCTGCTACTGTTAAAAAACACATGGTAGGCTACGAAATGCTAGGCGAAAGCCAACGCGACTTAAGCGCAGAAACCGCTGCTTCTATTTTAAAAGCAGCCAGTACCACACACTATAAAGATACAGCAGGACACACAGATGAAGCTTAACGAATTCCAACAACAATTTTTGTCACTGTATGGCGCGCCTGCTCAAGGTATTGCTGCAGCACCGGGCCGTGTAAACCTTATTGGCGAATTTACCGACTACAACGACGGTTTTGTTTTACCGTGTTCGTTAGAGTTTCGTACCCAAGTAATGTTTAAAGAGCGCGACGACAATATTATCACTGTGCATTCTTTAAATTATCCAGGCGAGCAAGACAGCTTTAGCGTTGATGAAGAAATTACTGAAGGCCAATCGCAATGGGGTAACTACATTCGTGCTGTTACTTATGTTCTTAAAAGAGCGGGCTACAAACTACGTGGCGCCGACCTACTAATTGACAGTAACTTACCGCAAGGTAGTGGCTTGTCGTCATCGGCCGCACTAGAAGTTGCAGTTGGCGGTATGTTTAACCATATTGCACAGCTTGGTTTACCGCCAGAGCAAATTGCGCTATTTGGCCAAGAAGCCGAAAATGACTTTATGCATTGCCAATGCGGCATTATGGATCAGCTTATTTCAGCTAAAGGCGAAAATGGGCATGCACTATTAATCGACTGTGAAAACCTAGCAACTAAATCAGTTAAAGTTCCTGATGATTTAAATATTGTTATTGTTAACTCTAACTACCCGCGTAAGTTGGTTGATAGCGAATACAACCAGCGCCGTATTGACTGCGAACAAGCAGCTGTAAAAATGGGTGTAGAAACACTTCGCCAAGCAACCATGACTGCCCTGCAAGCAGTAAAAGCGACATTAAGCGAAAACGAATATAAACGTGCACACCACGTAATTAGCGAAAACGATCGTGTAATTGCAGCAACAACTGCACTACAGAATAACGATATGGATGCACTTCGCACCCTAATGGCAGCATCGCATCAATCACTTAAACACGACTTTGAAGTAACCGTACCTGCAACCGATGGCCTAGTAGAGATTTGTAAAGAAGCCATGGGCGACCGTGGCGCAGTACGTATGACGGGTGGCGGCTTTGGTGGTGCTATTGTATGTTTGTGTCGCGATGCGGAAGTACCACTAATTAAAGCTGCGGTAGAAAAGCATTACTTTGAGCGTTTTAGCCTAAATGCTGATATTTACGTATGTTCAGCGGGCTCAGGATTACAAATTACGTCTTTTTAAATAAACTTAAGGAATAAGCATGGCAAAGGTTAATTGGGGAATTATTGGGTGTGGCAATATAGCTCACACCTTTGCTAAAAGCATTGCGCATTGCAGTGATGCACAGCTTATTGGCGCGGCTTCAACGAGTATGCAGCGCGCTAAAGAATTTGCCACACCGTACAATATTCAAGGCTACGAGAGCTATCAAGCTCTTATGCAGTGCCCAAATATAGACGCTATTTATATTGCCAATACGCACGATCAACACTTTAAAACTATCGCCCAATGCTTAACACACAATAAGCACGTGCTAAGCGAAAAACCGATTACCGTTAATGCTAAGCAATTGCAAAACCTCACTGAGCTTGCCAAGCAACAAAACTGCTTTTTAATGGAAGGCGTTTGGATGCGGTTTTTACCAGCCATAGTAAAATTACAACAACTCCTAAGTGAAGGTGTTATTGGTAATGTGCACAGTGTTAATGCCAACTTTAGTTTACCTGGCAGCTTTGCCGACACTCACCGATTAATGAACCCTGTAACAGCGGGTGGCGCCCTGCTCGATTTAGGTATTTACCCTATTTCGATTGCTGATGTGGTATTTAATAAAGCCCCTGAACACATCAAATCCTTTGTATATAAAAGCACAACCGGCGTTGATGAGCGAAGCACTGCTATAGTTGATTACGGTAACGGGCAATTTGCATCTCTTGCCAGCGCACTGCAGCAAAATGGCCCAACAGAAGCATGTATTAATGGTGAGCTTGGCTATATTCGAATACCTCAGTTTGTAGGTGCAAAAACGCTAGAGCTACACATAAACGACCAAGACCCTCAGTACTTTAAATACGATTTTAGCGACGATGAAAACTTTAAGTTTGAAATTGCACATGTCACGCAGTGTATATTACAAAAACAAACCCAAAGCTGTGTATTACCACTGGGTACTAGCTTACGAGTTATGAACATAATGGATACCTTACGAGCACAATGGCAGTTGCAATATAGCAATGCCATCGAGTCAGCTGAACTGACAAATTAAAAAATAAAAATACACAACAAGGACACACAATGACACACACACTCAAGGCGCTTTCAAAAGCCATATTACTTGCTACGTGCAGTTTATCTGCCAGTGTAGCTGTTGCTGAATCTAATAAACCAGAGCAGCTATACCCGCCAATCACTAGCGAAGTACTCCCAGAGCTTGCAGCTAAAGGTAGCTACAATGTAGGTGTGCAAACACTTGATTTAGTTAACCCTGCGCAATTTGACCCCGCTACACAAGGTCAAAAAGATCGCCCTTTAAAAGTAGAAGTGTGGTATCCGGCTGCAAATACAGCAAAAGCGCCACTTAGCAGCTACACAGATGAAACTCGCTCAGGTAAAGAGTTTACTCTGCAAGCCGATGCAATGCGTGATGTCGCCATTAATAATAAAGAACACTACCCTGTGATAGTGCTTTCGCACGGTTATACCGGTTACCGTACAATTATGTACTACCTTGGCGAGCATTTAGCGTCGCACGGTTACATTGTGGTAGCTATTGATCATACTGACTCAACCAATGCCGATGTTGATTTTAAAAATGCGCCGTTCTCTGGCTTTTTTAGCACGCTTATAAATCGCTCACGCGATCAGCAGTTTGTTATTAATTACTTTAATGAGCAAAACAACTTTGCAAGCAAGCAAGTAGATAACAAAAGCGCAGGCGTAATTGGTTACTCAATGGGTGGCTATGGCGCTGTAAATACGATAGGTGGTTGTTACGCTTTTAATGAGCAAACAACGGCTATGTTTACGGGTATGAAAGACCCTGTTCAAATTGAAAAAGTACAGCAATTACTAAACAGCTGCGCTGGTGGGCAATACAAAAACCCAAAAGTAGACCCACGTATAAAAGCGATGGTGGCCTTTGCGCCTTGGGGCGGACAGCACGCTATATTTGATGCCAAAGCGATGGGAAATATTAAAGTACCTTCGCTTTATGTCGCCGGTAACTTAGATGACATTTCTGGCTATGAAGGTATTAAAAACCTTTATAACCAAACAGGCAGCAAAGATAAATACATGCTTACTTACAAAAATGCACGCCATAATATTGCACCACACCCAGCCCCTGCTATTGCACAAAGCAGCAGTGAGCTAGATATAGGCCATTACTACGAGCCTTCGTGGTCTATGCGCACAATTAACGAAACCAACAAGCATTTTGTACTTGCGATGATGGACTGTCATGTAAAAGGCATAACCACTCAATGTGAATACTTAGATTTACCACAAAACGGCGACCAAGCTGTTGTTGACGGTAAACCACTACCACAGTGGCGCGGGTTTGATAATCGCTTTTCTACCGGTATGGATTGGCAGCAAGCTAAACCACACGCTAAATAACTTACTCAACACGGCTATCTTTTTTTATAGCCGTGTTCGCACTTAAAATCACCTCAAAGTAAAACGTGTTTTATTAAAGAGTTACCTGTTAAAAAAACACGCTTACTTTTTAATCAGGAATTTTAAGAAAAAATCATTGCCATTAGCCTCAGTTAAAGGCAATCTAGCTATATATAAGATAAATAATATTAATAATTATGTCCAAATACATACTCTCAATTGATCAAGGAACCACAAGCTCTCGGGCCATCTTGTTTACAAAAGATGCAGACGTTTTTGGTACAGCACAACAAGAATTTTCGCAGCATTTTCCACAAAATGGTTGGGTAGAACACGACCCTAACGATATTTGGCAAACAGTGCTTAGCACTAGTCGCGAAGTGTTAACTAAAAACGATGTAAAGCCTGAAGAAATTATTGCCATTGGTATCACCAACCAGCGCGAAACCACTTTAGTGTGGAACAAAAAAACAGGCAAAACAATTTATAACGCTATTGTATGGCAAGACCGTCGCACAAGTGACTATTGCGAAAGCCTAACAACTGATGAGCTTTGCCAAACGATAAGCGAAAAAACAGGCTTATTGCTCGACCCTTATTTTTCAGCCACTAAAATTCGTTGGATTTTAGATAACGTTGAAGGCGCACGCGAACAAGCCCTCGCAGGCGAACTCGCCTTCGGTACAGTTGACACTTACCTACTTTGGCAGCTAACAGGCGGCAAAGAGCACCGCACCGATGCAACCAATGCATCACGCACCATGTTATTTAATATTCACACCCAGCAGTGGGATCAAGAGCTTCTAGAGTTATTCGATATTCCAGAATCTATGCTGCCAGAAGTAATGGATTCAGCTGACGAGTTTGGTTCAACGAGTGCTGACATTTTTGGCGCGCCAATTCGTGTTTGTGGTATTGCAGGCGATCAGCAAGCTGCGCTTGTTGGCCACGCATGTTTTGAACAAGGCATGGCAAAAAGTACTTACGGTACTGGCTGTTTTTTAATGCTTAACACTGGCGAAAAAGCACTGACCTCAGAAAACCGCTTATTGACCACTGTTGCTTATAGATTAAACGGCAAGCCAACTTACGCCATTGAGGCAGTATATTTATGGCTGGCGCAACTATGCAGTGGATTGTTGAAGGCTTAAAGCTACTTAGCCATGCTGGCGAAAGTGAGTCGATGGTTAAAGATGTACCGCTCGATCATGGTGTATTTTTAGTGCCTTCGTTTACGGGTTTAGGTGCTCCTTATTGGGACCCTAATGCACGTGGCGCTATTTTAGGGCTAACACGCGATTCGGGTATTAGCACCATAGTTGCTGCAGCGCTGCAATCAGTTGGCTACCAGACCAAAGATTTACAAAAAGCGATGGAGCGTGATGGTCTTCGCCCAAGTGTGCTTCGTGTAGATGGCGGTATGGTAAAAAATAATTGGGTTATGACCTTTTTATCAAATATTTTAGGCGCAACAGTTGAGCGCCCAACTGTGACCGAAACCACTTCTTTAGGCGTAGCATATTTAGCAGGCTTACAAACGGGTGTGTACGAGTCAACTGAGCAGTTATCTAAAATGTGGACATGCGACCGTCGTTTTGAGCCAACCATGAGTGCCGACGAGCGTAACGACCTATACGCAAAATGGCAGCACTGCGTAGCTCAAGTATGCTTAACGAATAAAAACTGCCCATAGTAAATACTAAGTGGTTAAGGCCAATACTTTAACCACTTTGCTTTTTTAACTTAGCTAAAGGCTAGATTTAAAAGGCATGCTTTACTGCTTTAAATTGAAAATGGATTGGCGTCAAAATTAACGAATAAAAAACTGGGTTTTCTATTGTCAAATGAAAACAGCAGCTTTATGATGCTTATGTCTTATTTATATTACAAATAAAAAGGTTAGCTCGGTGGAATTAGCAGATAACGAATATGACTTACTAGTCATCGGTGGCGGTGTAAACGGCACTGGAATAGCAGCTGATGCAGCAGGCAGAGGATTAAAAGTACTCTTGTGCGAACAATCAGACCTTGCCTGTGCAACATCTTCAAATAGTTCTAAGCTGATCCACGGTGGTCTACGCTACCTTGAGCATTACGAATTTAGATTAGTAAAAGAAGCCCTAGCAGAGCGAGAAGTGCTACTTAAGAACGCACCCCATATTATGTGGCCACTTACTTTTAGATTGCCGCATCAAAAGCATTTACGCCCTGCATGGATGATTCGCATTGGTTTGTTTATGTATGACAACCTAGCGAAACGCGAAACACTAGCGGGTTCTCGAAGCATTAAATTTGGCGAAAATAGCGTTTTAGAACCCTCTATTACCAAAGGGTTTGAATACTCTGATGGCTGGGTTGACGATTCTCGCTTAGTCGTTTTAAACGCCCTTGCGGCGCAGGAAAAAGGCGCCGTTATTACCACACAAACTAAGTGTGTAAATGCTAAACGTGAGCACGGTAAATGGCAGGTAACGCTTGAACAACAAAAGAGTAAAGCTAAATACAGCATTTCAGCCAAAGGTATCGTTAATGCTGCAGGCCCGTGGGTTGCTAAGTTATTTGATGAAGCCCTAACAGAAAAATCGCCACAAAATATTCGCCTTGTAAAAGGTAGCCACATTGTAGTGCCTCGCATTCACGATGAGAAACAAGCTTATATTTTACAAAATAAAGATCAGCGTATTGTGTTTGTTATTCCGTTTGAAGATGACTTCTCACTTATTGGCACAACCGATGTAGAACACAAAGGTGAAGCACAAGACGTTAAAATTAGTGATGAAGAAATTGATTACTTAATTGATATTACTAATACCTACTTTAAACAACCGATTAAACGCGAAGACATAGTACATACCTTTTCAGGTGTACGCCCATTACTTGATGACGAATCAGTTAATGCGCAAGCCGTTACACGCGATTATAAATTAGAGCTTTCGAGTGATGCTAAACAAACACCTCTACTGAGTGTGTTTGGTGGAAAAATTACAACTTATCGCAAACTTGCCGAAGCTGCGGTTAATAAGCTTGAAGACTTTTACCCACAAATGAGCAAAGCATGGACCAAGCATAGTTCGCTCCCTGGTGGCGATTTTAGCTCTGTAGAAGCACTTAAATCAGAGCTAAAAGCAAAATATGAATGGTTACCTGAAATAACACTTAAACGCTTTGTACGCACTTATGGTACTCGTGCTAAAAATATATTAGGCAGTGCAACTGGGTTGAGTGATTTAGGCCAAGATTTTGGCCATGGTTTATTTGCAGCAGAAGTAGATTACTTGCTAAATGAAGAGTGGGCAGAAAACGCATACAATATTTTATGGCGCCGCAGCAAATTAGGACTACGTTTTAATGAGGCACAAGTTGCTGCGCTTAATGATTATATTGAGCAAAGCAAAGCGGCTAAAATTGCTTAATAACCGCTAAAGTAATTGGCTGTTATAGTCCTAAAAAATTCCCGTGCAACCCCTTTATAATTTAATTATTATAGAGGGGTTTATTTTTTGACTCTAAATTAAATAAGTAATTAAAGCCGCTTAGCGTGGCTGTTTTAATATCAAACTCAACACACTTAACACCAATTTGTTTAAGCGCTGTGGTAAAACACTTATTAAGCTGCTTTGTGCCAATCACCACTACTTGTGTATCACTCAATAATTGCCACTCGCTTGCATGGCGAGCTGCTCGTACATCGCTGCCAATTAATACACCCGACAAATAAGCTTTGGCTTGTACTGGCGTTAACTCTTTTGAAAGCTGGCGTGTACGCACACTAAAAATACCATGAGCCAAGTTACCGCTATCACTACCTAAAGTTAGCTCACAGCCTTGCTCAAATGCTTTAAAATCAAACTCACCTTCTGCGCAGTCATTAGGAATTAAAACACTTTGATGACATAACAAATCGTATAACTCGCCGGTCATGGCTGTTTTAAAGCAAATGATTTCGCCGTTATTTATAAGCACCCATTTGGTATGTGTGCCAGGCAAACATAATAATATTTTACCTTGTTGATATTCTGGATTTTGCTTTAAAAACCCTAAAATTTGCAGCTCTTCGCCGCGCATTACATCAAACAAGCCGTTTTGCAGCGTACACTTTGTGCCAGGTAACGCTTTAATAATATGTCCATCGCAATCAAAGCTAACCGCAGCATTAAGTAGCCCTTCGGGATTAATTGGGCATTCTAAATATGGCGTTTCGTGCCAGCCGATGCTTGAGGTAATTTGCCCTGCAATATATATAGGTAAACTCCCATATTCTTGCTTCCACACCGAAATCGTGTCGATTAGGGTTTGCTCAAAATTTTGATTCGCCTTAACAACGCCAGGGCCATCACGTTGTGCTAATAATTTAAGTGTTGATTGCGCTTGTACTTCGCACAAATAAGCACGTAAATGGCTCGTGCCCCAGTCAACAGCAATAAAAAGAGATGAATTAGCCAAGCTTTAAAGCCTCCCACCGTCAATTTTAATACTTTGCCCGGTGATCATACTGCTTTCATCGGCGGCTAAAAAGAGTGCCAAATTAGCAACATCTTCAGGAGTTACTAATTTTTTAAGCGCCATGGCTTCCATCCACTTAACTTGCTCTTCTTCGGTAAACCAGCTTGCTAGTTGACGGTCGGTAGCCACCCACCCTGGCAAAATAGCGTTAACGCGAATACCAAACTCGCCGTAATCGCGAGCCAATGCCTTAGTCATACCAATTAGCCCTGCTTTTGCGGTTACATAGCCTGCCATTTGTGGCTGGCCCATAATCGCGTTAATAGAGCTAAAATTAATGATACTGCCGGCTCCATCGCCTTTCATAAAAGACATAGCAACTTGAGAGGCAAAAAATGCAGGGTTTAAGTTTATTTGTAAGCACTGATCCCAGTCTTGCACTGTAACGTCTTCGCTCGCTTGGCGGCGGTCGTTCGCTACATTATTGACTAGTACATTAATGGCACCAAAAGCGGCGCATGCATCCACAAGTGATTGCTGAAGTGCATGAGAGTCAGTTACATCAACTTGCCTATACCATAGTTTTGCATTGGGTAAATCACGAATAAGCGATTGCGCTGCCTTATCATCAATATCTATAAATGCTACTTTTGCATTTTGGTTTACAAAGGACTTAACCATTGCTCTGCCAATGCCTGATGCACCACCAGTAATAAAAATAACTTTACCAGAAAGACTATGATATTGAGCTAGGGTGTTCAAATTCAACTCTCCATACAGCGCATTTTCAATTTTAATTAAACCCTTTATAAACTTACATTTACAGTATAAATAGCCAAACTAAGTTGTTATTGCTGTGCTAAAATATTTAACTAATTAAAAGTTTATATCATATCCTTAAGTACATTAATATGATATATGATATATAATAAAGCAATATATCAACTCGGAATCCTGCGCAATGAAAAGCCAACCCCGTCAAAATTTAACACAACAATTAACCCACGATTTGGGTTTTGCTATTGTGCGTGGTGTTTACCCTGTAAGCGAAGGCCTGCCTTCTGAAGCCGATTTATGTATAAAGTATGATGTAAGTCGCAGCGCTACCCGCGAAGCGGTAAAAATGCTCTCTGCTAAAGGATTAATTTCATCCCGTCCTAAGCAAGGTATTCGTGTATTACCTGAAAGTAGCTGGAACATGTTTGATACCGACGTACTACGTTGGATTTTAAGCAGCAAGCCATCACTGTCATTATTAAAAGAGTTTACTCAAGTACGCGTTGCCCTTGAGCCACAAGCGGCCGCTCTTGCAGCACTAAATGCAACTGCTGAACAACTCGCTGAAATTGATAACGCCTTAGCCCGTATGGCTGAAGCAGACGAAGGCTTGGACGACCCACTAGAAGCTGACATTGCTTTTCATACCAGTATATTAGTTGCCAGTAACAATCGCTTTTTTGTGCAGTTAACTGAGTTTATTAGTACTGCCCTTAGAGTAAGTATTCGTTATACAAACCACATTAAAGGTGTACCGGGCGCAGACGTTGCTAAGCACGCTGATATTTTAGAAACCATAAAGTCACGCGATCCTGAACGCGCTAAAAAAGCAGTAGAAACAATTTTAGAAGAAGCACTACAGTTAATTGAATCTAAATTAGTTTAATGTTAGTTCAACATATTGTATAAATATTGAGTCCATCGAATTTACTCTTTGCAGTATATTTTATGGACTTTTTTATTGCCTATAAGGCTTAATACCAATCCGCAATAATACTTAATCATTTTGCGGGGCTAAACGTGTCGCTACCTGCGTTAAAAAATTCTCATTTACGACTGCATGGATGCAGAAGGTAGAGCAATGCAGGAGCAATTGCCGAGAACAACTAAATAGCGAATTTTTTGCCTAGCTACCAACACGTTTTTCCGCCCTCAAAATAGATCATTTAATTAAGCGAATTGGTATAAATTACAGGCGTTAAAAAATCCGATATCAGTCTCCTGATATCGGATTTTTAATTATTTAAATCAGATTAATAACTCTGGTTATTAACTGAGATAAAACGCCTTTTGCAGGCTAGAATTACAATCCTAATTTCTTCTCAAGATAGTGGATGTTAGTACCACCATTTTGGAAGTTTTCATCTGCAAGAATTCTCTTATGCAAAGGAGTATTAGTTTTAATTCCGTCAATTACTAGCTCGTTAAGTGCATTGCGCGCGCGGGCAATAGCTACATCACGGTTTTCACCGTAAGTAATTAACTTACCAATCATTGAATCGTAATGTGGTGGAACCGTGTAGTCAGCGTAAATATGGCTGTCCCAACGAATACCTAAACCACCTGCTGGATGGAAACGTGTAATTTTACCCGGTGACGGGATAAACGTTTCAGGATCTTCAGCATTAATACGACACTCAATAGCATGACCACGAATAACAACGTCGTCTTGAGTGAATGATAACGGTTGACCCGCTGCAATTTTTAACTGCTCTTTCACTAAATCGATACCAGTAACCATTTCAGTTACAGGGTGTTCAACCTGAATACGTGTATTCATTTCGATGAAGTAAAACTCGCCGTTTTCGTATAAAAACTCAAACGTACCTGCACCGCGGTATCCAATTTCGATACATGCACGTGTACAGCGCTCGCCAATGAATTTACGCGTTTCAGCAGTAATTCCTGGTGCTGGAGCTTCTTCAACTACTTTTTGGTGACGACGTTGCATAGAACAATCACGTTCACCTAAATGTACTGCATTACCTTGGCCGTCTGCTAATACTTGAACTTCGATATGGCGTGGGTTTTCAAGGAATTTCTCCATGTAAACCATGCTATTACCAAAGAATTGCTTAGCTTCTTGCTGTGTTAATGCAATTGAATCAATAAGTTCAGACTCGCTGCGAACAACACGCATACCACGACCACCACCGCCACCAGCGGCTTTGATGATTACCGGGTAACCGATACGCTTAGCAATTTGCATGTTGCGTTCTTTATCATCTGATACCGGACCGTCAGAGCCAGGAACACATGGAACGCCGGCTTTACGCATTGCTGCGATAGCAGACACTTTATCACCCATAAGGCGAATAGTGTCGCCACGAGGACCGATAAATACAAAACCACTTTGCTCAACTTGGTCGGCAAAATCAGCATTTTCTGCAAGGAAACCGTAACCAGGATGAATCGCTACAGCGTCAGTTATTTCAGCCGCAGCAATAATGCGCGGAATATCTAAATAACTTTCAGTTGCTGATGGTCTACCAATACAGATGGTTTCATCTGCAAGCAATACATGCTTAAGATCGCGATCTGCCGTTGAATGCACAGCAACCGTTTTGATCCCAAGCTCTTTGCAGGCGCGCAATATACGAAGTGCAATTTCACCTCGGTTTGCAATGACTACTTTATCTAACATTAGAGTTGGCCTTTTAGGTTACGCTATTATTCAATGATGAATAGAGGTTGATCAAATTCTATTGGCTCGCCATTTTCAGCTAAGATAGCTCTTACTGTACCGGCTTTATCTGATTCAATTTGGTTCATCATTTTCATAGCTTCGATAATACAAAGTGTATCGCCAACTTTAACTTGCTGACCAACTTCTACATATGCTGGAGCTTCAGGAGACGCAGCAGAGTAAAAAGAACCAACCATTGGTGATTTAACTTGATGACCCGTAGGCTCAGCTGGTGCTGCTTCAACAGCTACAGGAGCCGCTGCAACTGGTGCTGCTGGCGCTGGTGCATATTGCTGTGGAGCAAATTGCGGGTAACCTGGGCCTGCACTCATGTTGTTACGGTTAATACGTACTGATTCTTCACCTTCAGTGATTTCTAGCTCAGCAATACCTGATTCTTCTACTAATTCGATAAGCTTCTTTATCTTGCGAATATCCATTACACGACCCGCCTGTTAGTTTGTGTGTTAATTTAAATTAAATTGCGCTTTGCAACCGGCTCACAGCGGCATTCAATGCTGCGTGATAACCCATTGCGCCTAATCCACATATCACGCCTTGTGCCACATCAGAAAAATACGAATGATGACGAAAGGCTTCACGTGCGTGCACATTACTTAAGTGCACCTCAAAAAACGGAATATCAACACTCAACAGTGCATCACGTAATGCGACGCTAGTATGCGTAAATGCAGCTGGGTTGATAATTATGTAATCAACCGCTTGCCAAGCATCGTGAATTCGTTCGATGAGTGCTTGCTCACTATTACTTTGAAAATGCGTTAACTCAACATCTAGACTATTAGCAGCACTGGTTAGCTCCTCCATAATCTCACTCAGCGTCTGAAAACCGTATTTATCCGGTTCACGTTTACCAAGCATGTTTAAATTTGGACCATTTATAACTAAAAGGTTAAATTTTGCAGCCATAATACGCGATATATCCTATAAGTAATGAGTTAAGCGGTTACTAACTAGTTTTTCACTTTTAAGTAAGCAGAAAAAGCAATGTAGCAACAATTTCTCACGTTAACCAACTATTATAGTGATTTCGACGTAAATAGCAGCAAAATACTGGTCTTATCAGTGTCGTGGGTACAAATATAAAAAGAATTAAGAAGGTGCCACTTAGTCAATTCAAGTGGCACTATTGCACTATTATTGTGCGCTGGCGCGCACAACTGCTAGGTGTTTAGCAAAGTCCTCAGCATTTAAAAAGCCCGTTACGCGCTGCGTACTAAGCTCTTGTCCTTGAGTATTAAAAAACAAAATACTAGGTAAACCAAACACCGTGTACTCTTCCATTAGCTCAATTGTTTTATTATCACTCTCAGTTAAATCAATTTGAATAAGCTGATAGTGGCTAAACTCACTTTGCACTTTGGCATCAGGAAAGGTGTAATGTTCAAACTCTTTACACGCCACACACCAGTCGGCATATAAATCGACCATAACCATTCGACCTTCGTCGTTTGCTTGTGCAACTGCTTCTTTTAATTCTGCTAAATCAGCAACCTGTTTAAACTCATTATTTTGTGAGCTTACCTGTACTGTTTGTACTTGAACTGGCCAAAAGTAGTTTTTAGTTAACGTAAAGCCTGTAATAACTAATAGAGTTGCAGCAAACCATAATGCAGTTTTTAACTTGCTTTGTGTTTGGCTACTTTGCCAATGATGTAAGTACAGTGCTGTTGCTAATGCAAGCACACCTGCCATTAATAATATAATGTCGGCGCTTACTAGTCGCTCAAGTAATATAAGCGGCACAACGAGCATCACAAAACCAAACAAGGTTTTAACTTGCTCCATCCAACCACCCGCTTTAGGAAGCAATTTACCGCCAGATGTACCAAGTAATAAAAGTGGTAACCCCATACCTAAACTGAGCACGTACAGTGTTAAACCACCTACTAAGTAATCACCACTTTGCGCTACAAATAACAGTGCCGCCGACAGTGGCGCAGTAGTACAAGGTGATGCTATTAAGCCCGAAAGTACACCCATTAAAAATACGCCAACGTAGTTGCCGCCTTTTTGGCTGTTACTTACTTGGGTTAGCTTGCTCATCATACTGCTTGGCAGTTTAATTTCGTACCAACCAAACATCGACATAGCCAATAATACAAACAATAAACTAAAACTGATTAACACAAATGGATGCTGTAAATACCCCTGCACTTGCCCACCAAGCGCCGCAACAACTAAGCCTAGTGCTGCATAGGTAACTGCCATGCCTTGTATATATACAAACGACAACGCAAACGCTTTTTTAGTTGAAAGGTTTTGCTGACCCGCAATTAAGCTCGACAAAATTGGAAACATTGGGAATACGCATGGCGTAAAAGCAAGGCCTACACCAACAGCAAAAAATATGAGTAAATTAGTTATTAAGCTCTGACTGGCTAATTGCTCAGTAAAAGTCAGTTCTTTTTCGGTGTCACCTGAATTTGTTGTAGGTTCAGTAGTTGGCTCGTTGAGTGCTGCAAATGTACTTTGCGCTGTTGCCGCTTCATCTGTAGCGCTATTTTGATCTACATTTTTAATCTGTGCGCCACTAATTACGCTAAGTGGGATACTAATCACTTCTGGTGGATAACAAAGCCCCGCTTTTGCACAGCCCTGATAGCGAACCTTAACAACCGCTCCCTCAGTGATATTACTTAACTTACTAACAACGCTCGCGGTATTAAAAAAGACTTCTGTTTTACCAAAAAATTCATCTTCAATAATTTCGCCACTACCAGAGTCACCTACTTGAATGTTTGCACCCTTGGCAATAACTTCTATTTTCTTTTTATATAAATAATAGTCTGGTGCTATATCCCAACCTACAAACAAGGTGCTGCCTTGCTGGTCAAAGTCAAATACAAACGCTTGGTCTACAGGTAAAAAAGTGTGTTGAGGAGGCCCAAGTAGATCACCAAGCACATTATTAGTCGCAGCCTTTACAGGTACGGTTAATAATGTAACCAACAATAAAAAGAAAAAACGCATTAATTCAGTACCTCGTCCATCCAATTAAAATACGCCAAATTTCCCGTAGAAACTTCTAAAACCTGAATCTCTGGCACTTCGTAGCTATGTAGCTCTTTTATTGTTAGAAACACATCGTTCATTTTGTCTGCTTTTGTTTTTATAAGTAGCTTGGCTTCAGTTGCTTCTACCACTTCGCCTTCCCACATATAGATAGAACCCATGTTAGGTAAAATATTTACACAAGCGGCCAGCTTTTTCTCTACTAGCGCCCTTGCAAGGGTGCGTGCTTCGGCTTCATCTTTGCAGGTCGTAAAAATCATTTTAAATTGCGTACTCATTATGAACCTTTACTTATTGGACAGTGTCTAGCTTCATAGTATCTGATAGCCGATACAATGTGTAGACGCTAAAATATCAGTAAAATGACGATACCTATGCCCTAACCTTGAAAAGAGACCTCGTCACCCTCATTTATATTTCATCAACTCTTTTGAGTGTCATTATTTAGAGAGCGCTATGTTTAGATTTTTATTTGTGTTGTTTATTATCATCCCTATTATCGAAATCGCTTTGCTGATTCAAGTAAGCGACGTGATTGGTGGATTTGCAACAATTGCACTTGTTGTTATTACTGCGATTTTAGGTGCCAAAATGGTTAAAACACAAGGTATGGGTGCGCTGCAAAACGTACAAGCGCAAATGGCGCAAGGGCAAATGCCAACCAAAGAATTATTTACCGGAATATGCGTTGTAATTGCAGGTGTATTGCTCCTTACTCCTGGCATTATGACCGACGTATTTGGGCTACTATTATTAACCCCTGCAATTCGTAACAAATTGGCTGCAGGCCTTGCTAGCCAAGCAACTGTTAGAATGAGCGCTGGCATGCAACAAGGGCCATCGCCGTTTGCTGGGCAGCAACATGCTGAACGAGAGCAAGGGCAAATGGAACAACCAACCACTATTGATGGTGAATATGAGAGAAAAGATTAAAAATTTATCGTTTTTTCTCTTGGAATTTTACACTCTACCCCCATTAATGAATGCAAATTAGAAAAGCTTTTTTCTGTAATGTACAGAAACTGTTAGGAGAACTAAAAAACATGAACATTCGTCCTTTACAAGATCGCGTAATCGTTAAACGTCTAGAAGAAGAAACAAAATCTGCTGGCGGTATTGTATTAACTGGCTCTGCAGCTGAAAAATCAACTCGCGGAGAAGTTGTAGCCGTTGGTAATGGTCGCGTTTTAGAAAACGGTGACGTGAGAGCGTTAGAAGTTAAAGCCGGTGACACTGTGTTATTTGGCTCATATGTTGAAAAAGTTGAAAAGATCGAAGGTCAAGAGTACCTGATCATGCGTGAAGATAATATTTTAGGCATTGTAGGCTAAACCTACTTTTCGTTTATAAACATTTAAGAATTTAGAGGAATTTAAAACATGGCAGCAAAAGAAGTACTTTTTGCAGGTGACGCACGCGCTAAAATGCTAACTGGCGTAAACATCCTGGCAAACGCAGTAAAAGTTACATTAGGTCCTAAAGGCCGTAACGTTGTACTAGATAAATCATTTGGCTCACCAGTTATCACTAAAGATGGTGTATCTGTAGCAAAAGAAATCGAACTTGAAGACAAGTTTGAGAACATGGGCGCACAAATGGTTAAAGAAGTTGCATCTAAAGCAAATGATGCAGCCGGCGATGGTACAACTACCGCTACAGTACTTGCACAGTCTATTGTTAATGAAGGCCTTAAAGCTGTTGCAGCGGGTATGAACCCAATGGATCTTAAGCGCGGCATCGACAAAGCAGTTATTGCTGCTGTTGCAGAGCTTAAAGCGTTATCTGTTCCTTGTTCTGATACTAAAGCAATTGCACAAGTAGGTACTATTTCAGCTAACTCTGATAAAGAGATTGGCGACATCATTGCACAAGCAATGGAAAAAGTAGGCCGTAACAGTGGTGTTATTACTGTAGAAGAAGGTCAATCACTTGAAAACGAACTAGATGTTGTTGAAGGCATGCAGTTTGACCGTGGTTACTTATCTCCTTACTTTATCAACAGCCCAGAAAAAGGCACTGTTGAACTAGATAACCCATTTATTCTACTTGTAGATAAAAAAATATCTAATATCCGCGAATTATTACCAACATTAGAAGCGGTTGCTAAAGCAAGCAAACCACTACTAATCATCGCAGAAGACCTTGAAGGCGAAGCACTAGCTACATTAGTAGTTAATAACATGCGCGGTATTGTTAAAGTATCAGCAGTTAAAGCACCTGGTTTTGGCGACCGTCGTAAAGCAATGCTACAAGATATCGCTGTATTAACTGGCGGTACTGTTATTTCTGAAGAAATCGGCTTAGAGCTTGAAAAAGCAACAGTTGAAGACCTAGGTACAGCTAAGCGCGTAATTATTACTAAAGATGATACAACAATCATTGATGGTGCTGGTGAAGAAGCGGGTATTAGCGGTCGTGTTTCACAAATTAAAGCACAAATCGAAGAAGCAACATCAGACTACGATAAAGAGAAACTACAAGAGCGCATGGCTAAACTAGCTGGCGGTGTTGCAGTAATCAAAGTAGGTGCTGCTACTGAAATGGAAATGAAAGAGAAAAAAGACCGCGTTGAAGATGCATTAAATGCAACTCGTGCAGCGGTTGAAGAAGGCGTAGTACCTGGTGGCGGTGTTGCACTTGTACGTGCAGCTAGCAAGCTGGTTGATTTAGTTGGCGACAACGAAGATCAAAACCACGGTATTAAAGTTGCACTTCGTGCGATGGAAGCACCACTTCGTCAAATCGTAACTAACGCTGGCGAAGAAGCATCAGTTGTAATTAACGCAGTTAAAGGCGGCGAAGGTAACTACGGTTACAACGCAGCAACTGGCGAATACAACGACATGATTGAAATGGGTATCCTAGATCCAACTAAAGTAACACGCTCTGCATTACAGTTTGCAGGGTCTATTGCGGGTCTAATGATCACTACTGAAGCAATGGTAGCTGAAATCCCAAAAGATGAAGCTGGTGGCGCTGATATGGGTGGCATGGGCGGAATGGGTGGTATGGGCGGCATGATGTAATCACCCCCTAAACACCTAGCTCAAATAAAAACCCAGCTTCGGCTGGGTTTTTAGCTATTGGGCACAAATAAAGTAAAAGCCACAGGTGTGGCTAATTAATAAAATGACTTCGCGTATCCCTTTGCTTCTTAAATGCATGCCAAGCCATACTCAGAGTTAATTTTATTTATTAAAAATTATTAAGGATATTAAGATGAATAAAAAACCTGAACTGATCATCTCATCACTCGATGCAGATAGATTGTATGACTTAATGGAATCATTGCCTGCAGGTAGCTTTGCTAATAAAGAAGAATTGGAAGCTGAACTGGCACGAGCTACAATAGTCGAACCTAAAGATATGCCATCGTCAGTTGTAACGATGAACTCAACTGTAAACTTTATTGTTGAGTCTTCTAAAGAAGAATTTACGTTAACCTTGGTGTACCCAAAGAACAGTGACTCTAGCGGCGATAAAATATCGATATTATCACCCGTTGGTAGCGCATTACTTGGGCTAAACCAAGGCGACGAAATTGAGTGGCCTAAACCGAGTGGCGGCTTAATAAAGGTAAAAATAAAAGAAGTAACCTATCAACCAGAACGTGCTGGTGAATTACACAGATAAACACTTTATGCACTTAGTACTAAAAAATCGATTTAAAGTAAACCCAGCCTCGGCTGGGTTTTGCTTTTTATTATAAAGCAGATTGATATTGTTTAATTTATACCCACATCTAAGTTACGTATAACTAAGATTTATATTAAATGGATTTATTAAATAATAACGGAATATTCATCTTCTTTGTTTTTGTTGCCCTTGTGACTGGGTTATTTTCATTCGTAGTTTGGGCTATGCTCAAAATGGTCACGTGGGGTAAAAGTATGTCTAAGGGGGCTTATTTATTTTTGGCATTCTTTCCGCTTATTTCTATTATTCCTATCCCACCGCCTACATACGAAAATGTACAAAAAGCAAAACAAGAACAAAGAAAACGCAAAGAAGACTCAGGTGATCCACCCGATGATGAAGACGAACTCGTAAGTTAATTCATATTACATACTGCGGGCATATACCTGCGTAATCGTTTACTAAATATGATAAAAAGCACATTTATTTAATAGTACGGAGTGAGCTAAACATGACTAACGTTCAACAGCATATCGGCAGCATTGCATTAGTTGTTAAGGACTACGACGATGCCATTGAGTTTTATACTCAAAAGCTTAACTTTGAGTTAGTTGAGGATACTGATTTAGGAGAGGGTAAACGCTGGGTGTTGATTTCACCTCCAAATTCAAACGGGGCTAGTTCAAATGGGACTAATTCGAGCAGGACTAATCTACTGCTTGCTAAAGCCACAACACCCGAACAGATCAGCGCTATTGGTAATCAAACGGGTGGGCGCGTGTTTTTATTTTTGCATACTGATGACTTTTGGCGAGATTATAATTTAATGCTTTTTAAAGGCGTTACATTTAACGAAGAGCCTAGAGTAGAACCCTATGGCACCGTAGCGGTTTTTGAAGACTTGTATGGTACAAAATGGGATTTATTACAGCTTAATAATCAGTGAGATAAAATGCTGTTAAATATAAAAGCAAAATTTTTATTAAGCGCAGGAGTTATTGCATCTGCAGCGGCTGTATGGCATTTACTTTGTATATGGGGTGGCACTAGTTGGTTTATATTTGCTCGCGCCCCAATACAAATAATAGAATCATCACAGCAAGGTACATTCCTTGCGCCTTTAGGTAGTATTGCAATAGCTGGACTCATGTTTGCCTGTACTGCATTTGCCTTATCAGCAATTGGCTTAGTGCGTAACATAGTACTTACTAGAACCGCTTTAACTGCTATTGCAACCTTGTGTATCATACGAAGCTTAATAATTATCCCTGCATTAATACGAGCCGATACGTGGAATATTATAGCGAGCAGTGTTTGGCTTTATGTAGGTGTATGCTTTTTAGTGGGTGCAATAACGTTCCACAATTTAAAGCCGAACACTGATAGTTGAGTGACGCTTAAACTCACGTCACTTTATTAACTAACTCTCTTACAATTGCGAATAAATCACTGGGTAGCATTCCCCTTTGCCCGTCTCGCTCACTTGCAATATCACCGGCTTTAGCATGCAGTGTTACACCATAGCGTGCTGCTTCATCAATAGTTAAACCTTGGGCAAGCAATGCCCCAATAATACCAGTGAGTACATCGCCACTGCCGCCAACGGCCAATGCCGGGTTGCCATCTTCACATACCCACGTGTGCTGGGCATTATCTATTAATGTTCCTGCGCCTTTTAATACACAAGTCGCGTTATAGCGTTTAGCGCAAAGGCGGGCATAATTAAAACGATCAGATTCGATTTCGCTGGTGCTAACACTTAGCAGTCGCGAAGCTTCGCCGGGATGTGGAGTAAGTACGCATTGCTCTAACGTGTATGATGAAGCTTGCTTAGCCAGTAAATTAAGGGCATCTGCATCTATAACCAATGGCATTTTATTGTTTTGGCAATATTGCATTACTTCATCGAATGTTTGTTGTGCCCACTCGTCTTGCCCAAGCCCTGAGCCAATAACAACGCAGCTTGCCCACTCTAGCGCTTGATGTAAGTTATTACTGCTTACCATAAGTTCTGGTCTGCCAATACTAATAGGCGTTATTGAGCTTTCGTGTGTATACACTCTTACCATGCCAGCACCCGTTCTAAGAGCTGCTTCACTACTTAACCTAATTGCACCTGCAGTACCTTGATTGCCACCAACACATAAAAGTTTACCGTGGCTTCCTTTGTGACTATTGATTGCCCGCGTGGCTATTCCTTTAAAGCTATTGATATTAACAAGGGTTCCTGAAGATTGAGCGATACAAGTAAACGCATCGCCAATTGCTAAATCATCAAATACTAACTTACCGCTATATTGTTTACCTGCCGTCGTTGCGAGCCCTTGCTTAATGCCCACAAAAGTAACGGTTGAAGTCGCTTGTACTGCACATCCTAAAGGCTGCCCTGTATTTGCTTCAATACCTGATGGAATATCAATGCTTATTACGGGCTTATCACTGTTATTTACAGCTTTTATTATATTCGCAAAATTATCGCGCACTGCGTTTTTAAGGCCAGTACCAAGGAGCGCATCAATAACTATATCGCACTTATTAAGAGTGTCTTTTGTAAAATGAGAAACCACCCCACCCGCTTCAATCCATAACTGCTGCGCTTTTGCTGCATCACCGGTTAATACTTTATTAGGCTCAGCTGCGCATACTGTTACCTCTTTACCTGATTGCATAATAAGCCTAGCTACAAT
The DNA here is from genome assembly GCF_002836695.1 of Pseudoalteromonas sp. 78C3. NCBI lineage: Bacteria > Pseudomonadati > Pseudomonadota > Gammaproteobacteria > Alteromonadales > Pseudoalteromonadaceae > Pseudoalteromonas > Pseudoalteromonas sp. 78C3. The sequence goes on along the minus strand of NZ_PJAV01000175.1, from coordinate 7,191 downwards.
GTAACCGTCTCCAGCGTTGTTACCATGGCCAACAATAACTAATGTATGCTGTGCATCAAATAACTGCCATTGCTTATATATGGCCTCGCCTGCACGCTGCATTAGGGTAAATAAATCACAATGACTATTTTTAGCAGCTAAAGCTTCACTATCTCTTACTTGTTGTGCGGTAAATAAAGTTTTATTGAGCATGACGGATCCTGTAATAGGTGATACTTCACCTTATCAAATACTTATATCTAGCGGCTAGTTCTGTTAATAATTTTAAACTGCAATTTTATTTAAAGCGTAACTTAGTAAAACACTCCCGAGCCAATTTGGGCATGACCAACATGAGCACGACTAACTTGAGCAAGGTGAGCTAATTAAAGTACAATGCAGTTAATTAAAGGCTTGGCTTACTTGTAACCCAAGCCTGTTTATTTTTAGGTAGATAAAAACATGGCACAAACTCGCGGTAACTTATTTATTTTGTCAGCCCCTTCTGGTGCTGGTAAATCAAGCTTAATCAATGCGTTATTAAAAAAACACGCTGACATGAAAGTATCTGTATCACATACAACTCGCGCCCCTCGCCCAGGTGAAGAAAATGGCGTGCATTATCACTTTGTATCTACAGACGAATTTAAAGCGCTTATTGCCAAAGATGACTTTTTTGAATGGGCTCAAGTATTCGATAATTACTACGGCACATCAAAGCAGGCTATTGAGTCGCAACTTGATGCCGGTATTGATGTGTTTTTAGATATTGATTGGCAAGGCGCTCAGCAAGTGCGCAAAATTATGCCAAGCGTACAAACTATTTTTATTCTACCTCCTTCAAAAGAAGAATTAGAACAACGCTTAAATAACCGTGGCCAAGATTCGGCTGAAATTATTGCCTCTCGTATGGCAAAAGCACAATCTGAAACATCACATTATAACGAATACGACTTTGTAATTGTTAATGATGACTTTGAGAGCGCACTTGCCGACATAGAAATAATTGTAATGGCTCAGCGCTTAACACTAAAAGCGCAAGAAGATCGTCACCAAGTTTTACTAAATAGTCTGCTTAAATAATTTAAGCTTACTTAAATTAGGCTTAGGCAAGTAAAACTGATAAAAATTGAACACTGGCTATTGGCGAAAGTGGCTCCTTGGAGTAAACTACGTCTTTGCTTTTAAATTATTTTTGGAGTGCTGTGATGGCCCGCGTAACAGTTGAAGATGCAGTAGATGCAGTTGGTAATCGTTTTGACTTAATTTTAGTTGCGGCTCGTCGTGCCCGCCAAATTGCTGTTGGTGGTAAAACTCCACTAGTAGACCCTGAAAACGATAAGCCAACGGTAGTTGCTTTACGTGAAATTGAATTAGGTTTAGTTGATAGCGCTTCAATGGACTTAATTGACCGTGAAGAACAACAACACCAAGAAGCAGCAGAATTAGCTGCTGTTGCTGCCATTGTTGGTGGCAACCAATAATCGACCTCCCGGTCTGATTTAGCCAACGGCGCAGTATTTCTACTATAGCCGTTGGCAATCCTTTCATTTCATCGTATATTCGTAGCTTACCTAATTTGCTTCACTAGGGCCTGTTTATCTTTCGAGGTTAAATTTGCAGCAGTATGCTTGGTATTTAGGCAAGGCAGAGCCTATGTAGTGTGGTTATTTCCCATAAATAGGCGATAACGCAGTATAAATGCCAAACATGTGCTGCCCAAAGGGTTCTGCCTAGGGGCAATTTACTCTTTGTTGCTCGATTTTTACTTAGCCCGCTAGGCTAAAAACCTCGCGCCGCGATTAAATCGCCCCTAGATTGAACAAATTTTAATCCTGAAAGGTCAACAGGCCCTAGAACATTGGAGTGTGAATGTATCTTTTTGAAGGTCTTAAAAAGAAAATTTCAGAATACTTGCCCGCTGCTGATGTAGAGCTGGTTCAAAAATCTTACGTGGTAGCCCGAGAGGCCCATGAAGGACAAACTCGCTCAAGTGGCGAACCTTACATAACTCATCCAGTAGAAGTAACCCAAATTCTTGCAGGCATGCATCTTGACCATGAAACGCTCATGGCCGCGCTAATGCATGATGTAATTGAAGATACTGATTTTAGCCAACAAGATTTAGCCGAAATTTTTGGCGAAACTGTGGCAGAACTCGTTGAAGGTGTAAGTAAGCTCGATAAGCTCAGCTTTAAAGATAAAAAAGAATTCCAAGCTGAAAACTACCGCAAAATGATTATGGCAATGACTCAGGATATTCGAGTTATTTTAATCAAGCTTGCTGATAGAACGCACAATATGCGTACTTTAGGGGCACTGCGCCCAGATAAGCGCCGCAGAATAGCACGTGAAACGCTTGAGATTTACGCGCCAATAGCAAACCGCTTAGGTATTCACGATATTAAAAATGAGCTTGAAGACTTAGGTTTTCAAGCTTTATATCCTATGCGTCATCGCGCACTTAAATCTGAAGTAGCTAAAGCACGTGGTAATCGCAAAGAAGTTATCACTAATATCCAACATGAAATAGAAGCACGTCTTGAAGAGTCAGGCATTAAAGCGACTGTGTCAGGCCGTGAGAAACATTTATATAGTATTTATAAAAAAATGCTTAATAAAGAACTGCTATTTAACGAAGTTATGGATATTTACGCGTTTAGAATTGCAGTTGATTCTATGGATACGTGTTATCGCGTATTAGGTGTGGCTCATAGTCTTTATAAGCCTATAGAAACACGCTTTAAAGATTATATTGCTGTACCAAAAACTAATGGTTACCAATCGCTTCATACTTCATTAGTTGGCCCACACGGGATACCTGTTGAGATTCAGATTCGTACTCACGATATGGATCAGATGGCCGACAAAGGTGTAGCGGCGCACTGGATGTATAAAAAATCAGGTGATGGTGCCGGTAATACTTCGCAGCAACGTGCTCGCCAATGGATGCAAAGCTTATTAGAGCTTCAGCAAAGTGCGGGTTCATCGTTTGAATTTATTGAAAACGTAAAAACTGAGCTATTCCCAGAAGAAATTTACGTATTTACACCTGATGGTCGTATTGTTGAGCTACCAATGGGCGCTACCGCAGTCGATTTTGCGTATGCAGTGCATACTGATGTAGGCAACACTTGTGTAGGCGCTCGCGTTAATCGCAAGCCACATCCTTTAAGTCGGCCATTAGATACAGGGCAAACCATAGAGATAATAACAAGCTCAGGTGCCCACCCTAATGCAACATGGCTAAACTTTATTGTTACTGGTAAAGCACGCTTAGGTGTTCGTAATTACCTTAGAAGCCAGCATCATGAAGAGGCTATGCTTTTAGGGCGTCGTTTACTTGATTCGGCATTAGGCGAAAACAAACTAGATAGCATTGCTGATGAAAATATAGCGAGAGTACTTGAAGAGCACGAACTAACTACGCTTCTTGAATTACTTGTAGAAATTGGCTCTGGTAACTTAATGAGTATGTTAATTGCCAAGCGCTTATTGCAAAATGACAATGACGATTTAACTGATATAACAAGCCAAGCTAAAGCGACCATTATTGGTACTGAAGGCATGTTAGTGAATTACTCTAAGTGTTGCCGACCTGTACCAGGCGATGCCATTACAGCTCATATAAGCCAAGGTAAGGGCCTGACCGTTCACCGCCAAGAATGTAAAAATATTCGTGGTTGGGAAAATGAGCGCTCTAAATACTTAGTTGTAAAATGGGACGATAACCCAGAAAAAGAATATATTGCAGCTCTGAGAGTTGAAATTATTAACCATCAAGGCGCGTTAGCTAAGCTAACCAATGTTGTCGCTACAACCCAAGCCAATATTGTCGAAATTGCCACCGATGAAAAAGAAAGTAATTTATACGTGATAGATTTGGGGGTTACCGTTAAAAACCGTATCCACGTTGCTAACATTATGCGCCGCATTCGCGTTATGCCTGATGTACAAAAAGTCTATCGTAAAAAATAAAATAGGAAACACATGAATAAAGCATTTATCTCTACCGACAAAGCACCTGCAGCTATTGGCACTTACAGCCAAGCAGTTAAAGTAGGTACCGCTGTTTATTTATCTGGTCAAATTCCATTAGTTCCAGAAACGATGGAAATGATTTCAGAAGATTTTAGCGAGCAAACGCATCAAGTATTTAAAAATATTGCTGCGGTATGTGAAGAAGCAGGCGGAAAAATTCACGATTTAGTTAAAATCAATATTTACCTAACTGATCTATCTAACTTCGCCACTGTAAATGAAGTGATGAGCCAATACTTTAAACAACCTTACCCAGCGAGAGCTGCATTAGGTGTTCGTGCACTACCAAAAGGTGCACAAGTTGAAATAGACGGAATAATGGAATTACCTTCTACCAATTAAGTATTACAGGCTATAGAGCTTCTCTATAGCCTTTATTTTTCGCTCCACACTTCGTTTTATCTGACTTCTTGACTCAAATGTAAATTTCTAGCAATCTGTAGTTGTGTTTTAAAAAACAAACTTAACTTAAGTAGTAAAAAAGGATTAACTCGTGTTTAAGCTTGCCAACAATGGAAATGTTTTACTTGATGTAAAAGAACATATTCCTCCCAGCGCTGCATTTATTTTAGAGGCTCTCGAAAAGTCAGCTTTTTGCGACTGTAAAATAGATCATGACGCTATTAATGATTTTTTTAAAAACGAAAACACACAACAAACTCTCGTTGTAGCAACAAAACACAATGCCACTTTAAATGTAACAATTAGCGACGATAAAATGCTGGCCATTGGCGAGCTAACGCTTGCCCAAGGTGGAAAGTTATTAAGTTTAGAAGATGCAAAAAAACAACTCGTTAAAGCAGGCATTGTGCGTGGGTATAAACAAGCTTTTTTAGAACAGCTGCTGCAAAAACAATCTGAACACTCTGCGGGATCTGTAGTTAAAGGGATATTAGCTAAAGGTAGGCTCCCAAGCGATGGTTTAGCCACTAAACTAATAACAACCGTAGAGACTTTAAAAGACCGCTTAAAAGCGCCCAAGCTCAAAGAAGATGGCAGTGTGGACATGCGCGACTTTGGCAAGCTTGCAAGCGTAGAACCTGGCTCTGTGCTTATTCGCCAGCAACCAGCAACCCCCGGTAAAGAAGGCTTTACCGTAATAGGTGACATACTGCCCGCAAAGCCCGGAGAAAATAAACAATTAGTGGCAGGCGAAGGGACTGAAATATCAAAAATGAATCCGCTTGAGTTAGTCTCTACTATTGCTGGTGTTCCGGTTGAAATTAATAATGGTATGCGTGTCGACGATATTTTTACCATTTCAGATGTAAATGTAAAAAGCGGCCATATTGATTTTCAAGGCAGTGTTATTGTTACTCGCAATATAGACCCTGGGATGAAAGTAACTGCCAAAGGCGATATTACTATATTTGGCACGGTTGAATCTGGCGAGCTTACCGCAGGAGGAAACATCACGGTTAAACAAGGCATTATTGGCCATCAAAAAATGGATAGTAAGTCACTTTCTTGCAAGCTAATTGCGCTAGGTGATATTCATGTATCTCACTCGCAGTATTGTTACCTCGATGCAAATAATATTTTTATTGATCGCCAAACAAGCCATTGTGTAATAAAAGCTAAGCGCTTACTGCAAGTTGGTCAATCAGACTTACCTAAGGGTAAAATATTTGGTGGTGAAATACTTGATGCAACAACTCTCATTGCTGGCGAAATAGGGAATGAATCAGGCGCTAAAATGATTATTAACCTAGCGGCTTCTGGCGCTGAAATAACAGCGGATACTGATAATTGCTTTAAAGACTTAGCTAAAACAGATGCACAATTAGATACGCTGCAAGCAGCGCTAGAAAAAACTGATTTAGTGAAGGATGCCGAAAAGAAGAAAATATTAATTACTAAAATTGGAGCTACTCAAAAACATTACTGTGAGCAAGCAGAGAAATTAGAAAAACGTCTTTCAAACTTAGATCACGACTTACACGATTTACTTAGCGACGCTAATTTAACGGTGAATTCTGTTTTGCATTCAGGTGTAGAGATTCATATTTTTGATAAAGTACTTAAAACAATCCGCAATTACCCTCCGTGCAACGTTAAACTTTTAAATAATAAAATTGAAATAGAGTTTAAAACACACTAAAAAATTGAGTGCTCTATTGAGCACTCAAATTAACTCACTTTTTTACAATTTAAAGTAAGCCACTTACCGTATCATAAGTTTGACTTGGCCATACACCCACTTGTACTTGGCCAATATGCTGCTTTTGTAGCAATAGCATAGCCAAGCGAGACTGCCCTATTCCACCGCCAATCGTTTGCGGAAATTTACTTTGTAGTAGCGCTTTATGCCAATCAAACTCTAAGCGGTCTTCATCTCCAGTTGTACTTAACTGCGCTTTTAAAACCTCAGGGCTTACACGTATACCCATTGATGATATTTCAAATGCATCTTCAAGTACTGGGTTCCATACTAAAATATCACCATTTAAACCCATATATTGATCGCATGTTGGCGTAGACCAATCATCGTAATCTGGGGCTCTTACATCATGAATTTTGCCATCTCCAAGCGCGCCACCAATACCAATCAAAAATACAGCACCATATTCTTGTGCAATGGCTTTTTCGCGTTGCTTAGCACTAAAGTCAGGATACATTTTACGTAGCTCTTCACTGTGCACAAACTTAATATCGTCCGGTAAAAAAGGCGTTAAGCCATAAGACTCTCTTACAAAAGCTTCCGTCTCTTTTATCCCTTTATAAATAGATTGAACAGTTTGCTTTAGTGTAGCCAGCGAACGCTCTGTCGTTTCGCTAATTACTTTTTCCCAATCCCACTGATCAACATATACAGAATGAATAGGACTTAATGAATCTTCGTCTGGGCGCAAAGCCTTCATTTGAGTGTAAATACCCTCACCAACACTAAAGCCATAAGTTGCCAGTGTTTTACGTTTCCACTTAGCCAGTGAATGCACCACTTCGTAGCGGCTATCTGTAATCGCTTTCACATTTACAGCAACTGCGTTTTCATGGCCGCTTAAGTTATCTTGCGTACCGTCGCCAACCTTAGCCAAAATTGGGGCTTGAACCTCAACCAGCCCAAGTTGGGTTTCTAGTTGTTGTGAAAAAAATTGCTTAACTTTACTTATTTGCTGCTGTTGCTGCACATAGTGTGAACTCATAATAATTGGCCTCATTCCCAGTTAT
>NZ_PJAV01000059.1:0-423 GCF_002836695.1 Pseudoalteromonas sp. 78C3 | reverse complement strand
CTATGTTTACCCATTTTTAGAAGCATTTGTTGGCATTGGAATGATAGCCGGATTACCAGCCTATATTATTGCCCCTATTTCATTGTTCATAGGTGGGGTTGGTGCTGTTTCAGTGATAAAAGCAGTCTATATAGATAAACGAGAGTTAAAATGTGCGTGTGTAGGCGGTGACAGTAACGTACCACTAGGGTTTATCTCCCTAACAGAAAACCTGTTTATGATCGCTGCCGGTATTTGGATGTTTGTTAAGTAAACAACAGCTTTAATTTAAAAACATGATGATGTACTAGTGTGATTACCAAGGGATTATGTCGCTCTAATTACCGAGCGACTTTGTCGTAAATAGCATATCAGCTGTACTAGCTCATATCAGATCTCACAGTTTAAGTGAATAAGTTTAGACTTCATCAGGCAGACTGCTAT
>NZ_PJAV01000058.1:0-432 GCF_002836695.1 Pseudoalteromonas sp. 78C3 | reverse complement strand
GCTTCACGGTCTTCTGATGAGTTTGAACCATTCGCTGATTGTAGTGCTAATTCACGCATACGTTGTAAAATACTTGTAGACTCACTCATTGCGCCTTCAGCTGTTTGCGCCATTGAAATACCATCGTTTGCATTTCTTTGAGCTACGCCTAAACCATTTACTTGTGATGTTAAACGATTTGAAATTTGTAGGCCTGCCGCATCATCTTTTGCGCTGTTAATACGCATACCCGATGATAAACGCTCCATTGATGTCGCTAAATCAGAACCTGATTGAGATAGGTTACGTTGTGCGTTTAATGAAGATACATTTGTGTTTACTGAAATCATAAGAAAACTCCTGATTACTTTCGTAAAAGTACTGTTTTGATTTAACCAAGAGCCGTAACAAATTTATGTACAAGCCCCTTACTGATTAAGTTAACGGCAGGAA
>NZ_PJAV01000057.1:0-572 GCF_002836695.1 Pseudoalteromonas sp. 78C3 | reverse complement strand
TTATGTTTACCCATTTTTAGAAGCATTTGTTGGCATTGGAATGATAGCCGGGTTACCAGCCTATATTATTGCCCCTATTTCATTATTCATAGGTGGGGTTGGTGCTGTTTCAGTGATAAAAGCAGTCTATATAGATAAACGAGAGTTAAAATGTGCGTGTGTAGGCGGTGACAGTAACGTACCACTAGGGTTTATCTCTCTAACAGAAAACTTATTTATGATAGCTGCCGGTATTTGGATGTTTGTTAGGTAAATAACAGCTTTAATTTAAAAATATGATGACGAGCTTATTTATAGCACGAACCAGATTCAGTAGTTGAGTCTGGTTCTGCCTGAACTTAAAATGCCATCAATTTGCTCTGGCTTCTCTAAGGTATCTTGAAGTTACAACGAGACTAAAGTTTTTTATCAATTGCATGATTTAAAAAAGCACTAGCCCTCTAATTTTATTAAATAGATCTAATCTAAATTTGATTCCAGAATTCTTTTGGCAATAAATTTTTAATCATCCTAGTGTTTAAGAATTTATAAATTTAATTAATAAATTTTGTGAAATTTTTCTAGTCCGCTTA
>NZ_PJAV01000056.1:0-576 GCF_002836695.1 Pseudoalteromonas sp. 78C3 | reverse complement strand
TCACAACGAGCGAGCTTAGGTGCGGTCCAAAACCGTTTTGACCACACAATAAGTAACTTAGCAAATATATCAGAGAACGTATCTGCATCACGCAGCCGTATTCAAGATACTGACTTTGCAACAGAAACCGCTGAGATGACGAAAAACCAAATCTTGCAACAAGCAGGTACATCAATCTTGTCGCAAGCAAATCAGTTACCGCAAACAGCACTTAGCCTACTAGGTTAATTGAAGTAAGGTATTAGCTATCTCTTTAATTTAGCGAATACCTATAATAATTTTAAAAGGAGATGACTTTGGTCATCTCCTTTTTTATTTGGTTTTGATATTTTACCAATTGGCTTATATGGCTTTATTTAACGACAGATGATTGCACTATAACAAGGCTAAATATTTCGTTACCTAGCTGTTTTCGGCAGTTACCCTACTATTGTTCTGCACCCGTGCAGTCGTAATAAGAAATATTTAATGCAGTTCGTGTCATAGTTAACTCCTAGTAATAAACTAATCAACAAGTTATAAATTTATTAACATGAATTTGTAATTATTTAAAAATAAAAGCTAAAGGTATTTTAT
>NZ_PJAV01000055.1:0-581 GCF_002836695.1 Pseudoalteromonas sp. 78C3 | reverse complement strand
GATAAACCTAAAAAACGTTTACGCCCCATTGTTTGGATAGGAATTGGCTTAGCTACATTTCAGCAATTAGTCGGCATTAACGTTGTTTTTTACTACGGCGCGGTACTTTGGCAAGCAGCCGGTTTTACTGAATCTGACGCGTTACTCATTAATATAATAAGCGGCTTTGTAAGTATTTTAGCGGTGTTTATTACCATGTATTTTATAGACAAAATTGGCAGAAAACCTTTTTTGTTAACCGGCTCAATTGGTATGACGGTGACGCTTTCGGTTATTGTTTATGCCTTTTTAAACGCAGATATTGGCTCAACAGGTAACTTAGAATTAGGAGAGCAGGGCATAGTTGCTTTAATAGCCGCTAATGCTTATGTGTTCTTTTTTAACTTATCGTGGGGCCCTGTAATGTGGGTTATGTTAGGCGAAATGTTCCCTAACCAAATTCGCGGTTCTGGCCTTGCAGTTACCGGCTTTGCCCAGTGGATAGCTAACTTTTTAATTACCTGGTCGTTCCCTGTCATGCTCACCGGTATAGGTTTAGCAGGGGCTTATGGTTTTTACGCATTTTGCGCGTTTGTTTCAGT
>NZ_PJAV01000054.1:0-793 GCF_002836695.1 Pseudoalteromonas sp. 78C3 | reverse complement strand
AGTGGATTTACAAGGTGGTACTGCTAACGAAGGTTTTGGTACTGCTACAGCTGCAGCTGCTTCTACCGCTGCGGCAAGTACAAATGCAGGCGGTACATATGATATCTCAGGGCGTAATGACGCTCAAGTTACTATTGCTGCAGGCGCTAGCGCAGAGGATACAGCTGCTGCAATTAACAGTGTAACTAGCTCTACAGGTGTTAGTGCGCAAGCTAGAACAGAGGCCACGGTAGTTGTTGGTGGTGCTGCAACAGTTTCTGGCGAGACGGTTAGTTTTGAGCTTAACGACGAGAAGGTTTCATACGTAGCTACAGGTAATGCAGATGGCGACCAGCAAGCAATGGCTGAAGCTATTAACGGCGCAACTGATGAGCATGGCGTAACAGCGAGCATTGAAAACGGTGTATTATCAGTATCTAATAATACGGGTGCAGATATAACGTTAGAGGGTTATGCAACAGCAGATGCCGCTGGTGCTCCTGTAGCGAGTACATTATCAGTTACTGCGCTGTCTTATGCCGGTGTTGAAGATGATGGTGGGACGGGCACGGCTGTTCCTGTTGTACTAACAAGTGGTGTGGCTGGTACTGCGACTGATTCAACACGAATTTCAGGTGGTATTCAATTAAACTCTTCAGAAACATTTAGTGTAGAAGCGTCTGATGATTCACTAGCTAGTGTAATCACAGAAACAACAAGTAAGCTAAATGATGTTTCTGACGTTGATATTACAAGCCAGAAGGGCTCGCAAGATGCGCTAGCAGTTATTGATAACGCGATTGCAAACATCGAT
>NZ_PJAV01000053.1:0-852 GCF_002836695.1 Pseudoalteromonas sp. 78C3 | reverse complement strand
GGGGCTTCATTAATTAGTTTCCCTTTATTAGCGCAAAGTGAAATGGCACAAATGAATAGCGCTAAGATGCAACCACAAGGAGGAAGTGCACCTAAAGATGCAAGAGACCCCCATGCTTACTCTGCGGGAACAACTTTAACAGAAGGCCCATATGCGCTTGAGGGCAATGAGCGATTAACACTCGCTGATGAGCATCCATTTTACGCATTACTAGGCGATCGTCTTGAATATAACGAGCAAGCAAACGCAGGTGTATTTGACTTACAAGCATGGTACGGCACTACCTTTGATCGATTGGTAATTAAAACCGAGGGTGATTTCAGCGAAGGAAGTATTGAAGAAAACCAAACCGATATTTTATGGGGTCACGCCGTATCAGCATATTGGGATACTCAAGCAGGTGTTCGTCTTGATTACAATAAAGAAGGTGAAAATCGGCAATGGTTGGCTTTTGGCTTACAAGGTTTAGCCCCTTATTGGTTTGAACTTGATATGACAGCATACGTAGGTGAGCGAGGCAATACCGCATTTACGTTAGAGGCAGAGTACGAACTACTACTCACGCAAAAGCTAATTATACAACCGCGAGCCGAAATTACACTTTATGGCAAAAACGATAAACAAAACGAGCTTGGAAGTGGCCTATCAAGCAGCGCGATTGGCTTTAGGGTTCGTTATGAATTTACACGCCAGTTTGCGCCCTATATTGGCGTTGAATGGGGCAATAAATTTGGCAATACCGCCGACTATGCCACATCAAGTGGACAAAGTAGCAACAACACCGCATTTGTTGCGGGTATTAAATTTTGGTTTTAATCATTTTAAATAAGAGGTAATTATGAAGTTTTTTAA
>NZ_PJAV01000052.1:0-852 GCF_002836695.1 Pseudoalteromonas sp. 78C3 | reverse complement strand
TTCACCAGGGCCGAATCTAAATTCATCAACTGTCACTGGTTCAACGTTTTGCCCATCTGCTTGTACAACCGTTAGTTTTAACTCGGGGATACGCACGTCAAAAAAGCTATTACTAGAGCCATTAATAAACCTTAACCTAAGCTTTTCACCGACTTTAAATAATCCACGCCAGTTTGCCATTGGAGTACTACCGTTCATTAAAAAAGTCATTGCTGATGCAGATAAATCAGCTAAATCTGTAGGATTCATTCGCATCTGATTCCACATTTTTCGGCGCTGTAGAGCATTTGAAATACTGCTGCTTGAAACGTCATCGAAAAACTCTGGGACAGTGGGTTGATTGAAATTAAATACATCACTCTGTACTTTTAATTTACGGAACAGCGCCATTGGGTCATCATCAGTCCAATCAGATAATTGAATAACATGCTCGTTATCTGCACTAATAATATCGTTTTCTCGCGGTTCAATAATTAATGCACCGTACATGCCTGTCATTTCTTGAAAGCCACTATGTGAGTGATACCAATATGTACCGCTTTGTTGCAGTTTAAATTTATAAACAAAGGTTTCGCCCGGCATAATGCCTTTAAAGCTGATACCTGGTACGCCATCCATTTGATACGGTAAAATAATGCCATGCCAATGAATTGAACTCGGTACTGATAACTTATTTGTTACTCTAATAGTAACGTCATCGCCTTCTTTGAGGCGCAAGGTAGGAGCGGGTATAGATCCATTGATAGTTGTCGCCATACGTACTACGCCAGTAAAGTTAACCGGCGATTCATCTATAACCAGATCAATTACTTCGCCGCTAAGTTCGGGCACAGTGCCTGTTATTGTTCCTGC
>NZ_PJAV01000051.1:0-852 GCF_002836695.1 Pseudoalteromonas sp. 78C3 | reverse complement strand
ACAGGAACAATAACAGGCACTGTGCCCGAACTTAGCGGCAAAGTAATTGATCTGGTTATAGATGAATCGCCGGTTAACTTTACTGGCGTAGTACGTATGGCGACAACTATCAATGGCTCTATACCCGCCCCTACCTTGCGCCTCAAAGAAGGCGATGACGTTACTATTAGAGTAACAAATAAGTTATCAGTACCGAGTTCAATTCATTGGCATGGCATTATTTTACCGTACCAAATGGATGGCGTACCTGGTATCAGTTTTAAAGGCATTATGCCTGGCGAAACCTTTGTTTATAAATTTAAATTACAACAAAGCGGTACATATTGGTATCACTCACATAGTGGCTTTCAAGAAATGACTGGCATGTACGGTGCATTAATTATTGAACCGCGAGAAAAAGATATTATTAGTGCAGATAACGAGCATGTTATTCAATTATCTGATTGGACTGATGATGACCCAATGGCGCTGTTCCGCAAATTAAAAATACAGAGTGATGTATTTAACTTCAATCAGCCCACTGTTCCAGAATTTTTTGATGACGTTTCAAATAGCGGTGTTTCGAATGCTTTGCAACGCCGCAAAATGTGGAATCAAATGAGAATGAATCCTACAGATTTAGCTGACTTATCTGCATCAGCAATGACCTTTTTAATGAACGGTAGTACGCCAATGTCAAATTGGCGAGGAATGTTTAAAGTTGGAGAAAAAGTAAGACTTAGGTTTATTAATGGCTCAAGCAATACTTTTTTTGACGTTCGTATTCCAGAACTAAAACTAACAGTTGTACAAGCTGATGGGCAAAACGTTGAACCAGTGACAGTTGATGAATTTAGATTCGGCCCTGGTGAG
>NZ_PJAV01000050.1:0-854 GCF_002836695.1 Pseudoalteromonas sp. 78C3 | reverse complement strand
GTTACGTCAGTTGTACGGAAGTAGAACTGTGGACGGTAACCTTTGAAGAATGGAGTATGACGACCACCTTCATCTTTCGAAAGTACGTATACTTCTGAAGTGAATGTAGTATGTGGGTTGATTGAACCAGGCTTAGCTAGTACTTGACCACGTTCAACGTCTTCACGTTTAGTACCACGTAGAAGTGCGCCGATGTTTTCGCCAGCACGACCTTCGTCTAGAAGCTTACGGAACATTTCAACACCAGTACAAGTAGAACGAGTTGTATCATTGATACCAACAATTTCTACTTCGTCATTGATGCGGATGATACCAGCTTCAACACGACCAGTTACAACTGTACCACGACCCTGGATTGAGAAAACGTCTTCGATAGGCATGATGAAAGGCTTATCGATGTCACGCTCTGGCTCTGGGATGTAAGTATCAAGTGCATTTGCAAGCTCAACAATCTTATCTTCCCACTCTTTCTCGCCTTCTAACGCTTTAAGCGCAGAACCAGCAATTAGAGGTAAGTCATCACCTGGGAAATCGTATTCTGAAAGAAGTTCACGAACTTCCATTTCTACTAGTTCAAGTAGCTCTTCGTCATCTACCATGTCACATTTGTTCATGAACACGATGATGTAAGGAACGCCAACTTGACGAGAAAGAAGGATGTGCTCACGCGTTTGTGGCATAGGGCCATCAGTCGCAGCAACTACTAAGATCGCGCCGTCCATTTGAGCAGCACCAGTGATCATGTTTTTAACATAATCGGCGTGACCAGGACAATCTACGTGTGCGTAGTGACGTGAAGGAGTATCGTATTCAACGTGAGACGTTGAAATAGTGATACCACGTTCGCGCTCTTC
>NZ_PJAV01000174.1:0-78081 GCF_002836695.1 Pseudoalteromonas sp. 78C3 | reverse complement strand
GCATTTAGCCCCTTTTTTAATGCCTGAAAAACACTCCTCATTAAAGTTACGCTTGTAAACTAAATTAACAAACAATCCCTTATTGCTAATAAAACTTTAATTAATAAGGCATAATGCTGCTATTGTTTTAGAATAATCACTAATAATACAAGCTGCTCTTGCGCGTATTGACTCACACTTGGGATCAACCATGACCATAAACATGCGTTTAACGACCGGCTTTGGCGTAATTTTATCAATGATGCTTATTTTAACCATTATTGGCATTTCGCGCGTTAGCCTCATTAATAATAACATTACCCACATGACCGACGTAAATTCGGTAAAGCAACGTTACGCAATTAACTTTAGAGGCAGCGTACACGACAGAGCAATAGCCGTGCGCGATGTAGTGCTAATTACCGATCAAAGCAGTTTAAGCTCCGTGTTAAAGAGCATAAAAGAGCTAAACGCATTTTACCAAACGTCAAGCAGGTCTATGGCCGAGCTAATGGGTAATATGAATAATGAAGAGCGCGCTCTAATTAATAAAATAAATCAAATAGAGCAGCGCACTCAGCCTTTTATTCAAGGTGTAATAAACGCTAAAAATGCAGGAAACCTAAACGAAGCTGAGCGCATTTTATTAACCGATGCACGCCCTGCGTTTACCCAGTGGCTAAATGTTATAAACCAATTTATAAACCTGCAAGAGCAAGCAAATCAAACCACCACTATTGATACTCTCGATATTGCCAGCTCGTTTAAAATTTGGATGATTTCGCTCACCGCACTTGCCTTTTTAATAGGCATAAGCGTTGCGTATGTTATTAGCCAACTGATCAGAAATTCAGTAGGTGGCGAACCACAAGAAGCCGCCGAAGTAATTGCCCTTATTGCGCAAGGCGACTTAAGAGGTGATGTACAGTCGTGTTGCCCAAATAGCATGATGGCTTCTGTAGGGGTGATGCAATCTAAATTAAAAACCATTGTAGATAGCATTATTAACTCATCTGAAGAGCTTTCTACTCACTCTGCAAGCGTAGCATCTGGCTCACAGCAAGCACTTAGTGCCGCTGACGCACAAGTAACCTATACAAACTCGGCAGTAAGCAGCTTAGAAGAAATGAGCCGCAGTATTAATGCTGTTGCAGGCTCTGTTAAACAAACAGAAGATAACTCAAAAATAACCGCGCAGTTGTCACAGCAAGGTAGTATTGCAGTGCAAAAAGTTGCCGCCGAAATTGAGCAAATCTCAGTAACCGTAAAAGCCACCGTTACCCAAGTAAACGTGCTGCAAGAACATGTAAAACACATTGGCGATATTTTAAGTGTGATCCGCAGTATTTCTGATCAAACAAACTTGCTTGCACTAAATGCGGCAATAGAAGCTGCAAGAGCAGGCGAAACAGGCCGAGGTTTTGCTGTTGTTGCTGACGAGGTAAGGCAACTTGCCCAGCGTACTGGTGATGCAACTGGCGATATTGAAAAAATGATTTTGCAAGTGCAAGAAAACACGCAAGCGTCGGTAACAGCTATGGAAACCACAGTACCACAAGTAGAAAATGGCCTAACGCTTACTCACGAAGCAAACGAGTTACTGCATCAAATACAGCAACAAGCTAACGACTCATTAAGTAACGTGCTTGAAATTGTTGAATCAACATCAAACCAAGTAGCCACCGTGGCGCAAATTAGTACTGGCGTAGAAGAAATTGCCAGTATGTCCAAAGAAACCAGCATGTCGCTTAACAGTAACGCACAAGAAGCTGTTGCATTAGCTGACCTTTCAAACACACTTAAAAAGTATATTAGCTACTTTAAAGTTTAATTTTTATAGTAAGCAATAAACAAAGGGGCTTTTAAGCCCCTTTGTCGTTTATGTACTTTAATAATAGCGGACTATATACCCGCTAAATCACGCTCGGTAATACACTCACCCGACGCCATTTCAAACTCGCGACATACTAATGGGCGGTTTTCGTAAATGGAGCACATAAGTGTATTGCGGTCGAGTGCTTGGCACCAACCGTCGTCAGCGCGTTTCATTACTTCGCTGCCCCATTTATCGTATTCTATATAGTTAAAAGGCACGCCGGTGTCGGTTACTATGCGCACTTCTAATTGGCAACAACAGGCTTGGCAGTTAGCACACGTAACGGGCTCTGGGGTAGTAGCAATATTTTCAACGGGAATAACAATATGAGGCATAGTGGCTTACTTTTTTGAATAAGCCACTAGGATACAGTAACTAATTTAACGCGCTAGTAGTTTTGCTTTAATATCGCTGTAACGCATTTGCTCGCACAGCGCAAAACCACTCAGCTGGCGTACTTTATTACGCGCAAATAACGGCACACTCATCCCCGCTAAAAAGCGGCATTGAGTTTCAATACCCACATTATGATTACCCTTGCCTGCCATATGCGCTAAAAACTCATCTACCTTTTGATAAATAAGTTGCTCGTCAATATATGCAGGCTCTATAGAGTACTCAAGCTTAACCGCATGCCCTCTACACACACTACAATGCCCACATTGCTCAGGTGCATTTTGATCGTCAAAATAGCGCGCTAAGTTATAGCTTAAGCAACTTTGTAGCTCAAAAAAGCGTACCAGTGCAGCAATACGTTTAATTTCGGCTTGTTCTTTATCGGTAAAGTAGTCATGAAGTTGCTGGGCAAGTTCAGGGTTATTTATAACCTCTCCATGCACTTTGTATACTTGGGTAATACGTTTGGTTTCGAGCGTTATTAGGTTTTTTTCGGCTAGGTAATCAAGGGCTGCCACTACGCGTTTTCGATCAACCTGCGCGGCTTGCGTAAGGGAGTCAAAATTTAGCGTGCCCCATATTTTTTTAAAATCGGTATGGCTAAATATTTGTGTTAAAAATGCTTGGCGTTGCTCATCAAAATGACCAAGTAGCTCGTTTTTATCAACCAAAAATTTATATTTAAAATCGGCGTAGTAAGCATATTGCGGCGTTATAGCGCCTTGCATTTCAAGCTGTACAAGTAAGGTTTTAAGTGCCAGTTGCCTAATATTACTTTCGCTTGAAAGGCTATATTCTTGCATTTCCCATTGCTGGTGGCTTTGGCGAATATCGTTAATTACATATTCAATACCGCTAAGCTCTGGCGTGTCGCCATATACAAAGTTTTCTACCGTATTTAGGCCGTCTAGGTTAGCAAGCGTGTAACAGTTTGATGGATCGCCATCGCGTCCTGCTCGGCCAATTTCTTGGCTGTAGTTTTCTATCGATTTTGGTAAATCGTAATGTATAACAAAGCGAATATCCGATTTATCAACGCCCATACCAAAGGCTATGGTTGCCACTACGACGTTAATTTTACCGCCCATAAAGTCATCTTGAATTTGCCAGCGTAGCGTATCTTCAAGCCCTGCATGGTAAGCAACGGCATGCACACCTTGCGCACTTAGCACATTAGCAACTTGCTCAGCGCTTTGCTGTAGCGTTACATACACAATACCAGGGCCATTTTGCGCGCGTACAATGTTGGTAAGCTCGGTGTTTTTATCGGCGGTTTTAACGCTCAGCACGCTTAAATCTAAATTGGCGCGATAAAAGCCCGTTTGCACAATGCACTCAGGCGCAATAGCAAATCGCTCTGCCATATCGCGTTTTACTTTTTTAGTCGCCGTTGCAGTAAGTAACAACACTAAAGGAATATTAAGCTCTTCGCGGTAACGCGGTAGTTTAAGGTAGTCGGGTCTAAAGTTATGACCCCATTCTGATATACAGTGCGCTTCGTCTACCACTAACATCGAAAGTGCCACTTGGCTTATAAACTCTCTAAAACGCTCGTTTTTAAAGCGCTCAACCGACACCATTAATACTTTAATTTTACCATTTCGCACATCATTCATTACGGTGCCGCTTTGCATTTGATCTTGGCTCGAATCAAGGCTGGCAGCATAAATACCTTTGCTATTTAAAAAGCTAATTTGATCTTTCATCAACGCAAGTAAAGGCGAAACCACTAAGGTTAAATTTGGTAAATGCAACGCAGTTAATTGATAGCACAACGATTTACCCGAGCCAGTCGGAAATATAGCCAACGACGATTGACCATTTAAAAGCTGCTCTATAGTTTGTTGTTGCCCTGTTCTAAATTGGCTAAAACCAAAGTGCTGCTCAAGTGATTGAATTAGTGGCGTGGTCATAAATGTCCTTTTGATGTTTTTAAACAGCGATTTAACTGCACAGCTAGGCGATAAGAAAGTGAGTATAACTTATATACCTTTGATCATCATTTTTTGCTGACATATCCTTTATTTAGGCGCAAACTAGGCACCCATTAAATGAGTAGTAACTACTTGTTGCCAAAATAATTTATTGATACCCAAGTCACCTTAAAAAACTAATAAAAAATACAGATCACTTGGGTATATTATTTTTAAGGGCAACGTTATGAGTATTACAATACCTAAAATCGTCGTTATTGGCGGTGGTGCTGGCGGATTAGAACTTGCAACCCAACTGGGGCATAAGCTAGGGAAAAAAAAACAAGCAGATATACTGTTAATAGACAAAAACCGTACCCACATATGGAAGCCGTTACTGCACGAAGTAGCGACAGGCTCTATTGACCCTGATTTAGATGGCGTTGTGTATTCAGCCCATGCCGCAAAACATCATTATCGTTTTCAACTTGGTACCTTTTGCAATATAGACCAAAGCAATAAAACAATTACCCTCTCCCCATTAAACGACGAGTTAGGCCACACTATTTTACCTGGTCGTACAGTTCGTTACGATCACCTTGTTATTGCCATTGGCAGCGTAAGTAACGACTTTAATACCCCAGGCATAAAAGAGCATTGCTACTTTTTAGATTCAAGCCAACAAGCAGAGCGCTTTCAGCATTCATTACTAGATAGCTTTACGCGCCTTCACCAAGACGACAACCAACAACAATCACTTAATATTGCCATTGTAGGCGGCGGTGCTACGGGTGTTGAACTCTCAGCTGAGCTTTACCATGTGTCTGAGCTATTAAAGCTTTATGGCTTAACAAATATGTCGTCTAAGCGTTTGCATATTCATTTAATTGAAGCTGGCCCGCGTATTTTACCTGCATTACCAGAGCGTATTGCCGTAAGTGCCAAACGCGAGCTATTAAAGCTTGGCGTAAACGTGCGCGAGCAAACGCAAGTAAAAGAAGGTACCGCACAAGGCTTTATCACCAAAGATGAAGAACACATTGATGCCGATATTATGGTGTGGGCGGCAGGCGTAAAAGCACCTGATTTTATTAAAGACTTAGGTGTTTTTGAGCTTACTCGTAGCAATCAAATTCAAGTAAATGAGTTTTTACAAAGCACCGTTGACGAAAGCATTTTTGTATTAGGCGATTGCTGCGCATTTACCCAAGCCGACGGCAAGCAAGTACCACCTCGTGCACAATCGGCGCATCAAATGGCGTTATGCGTCGAAAAAAATCTAATCGCAACATTAAAGCAGCAACCACTACGCGGCTTTAAATACAGCGACCATGGCTCGCTTGTTAATTTATCAAGCTACAGTACTGTGGGTAACTTAATGGGTAACCTCACCAGCAATACCTTTTTTATTGAAGGTAAAATTGCCCGCTTTATGTATATATCTTTATACCGTATGCACCAACGCGCCATACATGGCAGCGCAAAAACCTTTGCATTATGGATAAGCGAAAAAGTGTTGCGTGTAGTGCGTCCTAAAATGAAGTTGCACTAATCTATATATACTAAATTAAAGACAGTGAGCGTTATCACTGTCTTTAATTTTTAACATTGTCTGTGTAGAGTATTTAAAACAACTAAGGGAATTGGGTTATGACGGGTAAAACGCTAATTTTTAACTTTGACGGCACAGGAAACGAGCCCCGTGACGCAGAACAATTTAGCTCAGATCATTTTAAAGAAGACTCTAATATTACAAATATTCTAAAACTGCATTTGCTGCTTGGCGGTAAATTAGAAGACTCCCCCGTTACTCCATTTTCAAACCAACTCAGTTTTTATTATCAAGGTATTGGCACTAAAGGCAGCCGCCTTAAACGCATTTTAAACCAAACCCTTGCACCTCGTGGTGACGACGTAGCCAGTATTTTAAATCAAGCGTTAAGCGACTTTAAAGCTCACTTCCTAATAGGCGATACCATACTGCTAACAGGCTTTAGCCGAGGCGCTGCGCTTGCCAGACGTTTTGCTAAATGTTTAGAACCCTTAATAAGCAACAACGTGTATGTATGTGTGTTTGATACCGTCGCCTCTATTGGCTTATCAAAAGTAAGTAAAGCCACACGTGGCGCAGAGCATGTTATTTTTGAAAACCACACCATTGCCAACAACATTACTCACGCGCTGCACTGCGTAGCCCTTGACGAAAAACGCCGCGCCTTTGAACCCACACTCATGAACCATCAAAACAATATTACCGAGCTATGGTTTGCAGGTGCGCATTCAGACATTGGCGGTGGTTACTACCGCGATGGCCTAGCCGATATTAGCTTGCGCTATGCACTTGAGTGGTTAATAGAACAACCGCTTAATATATCGTTACTCACTAGCCACGACATAGATTACGAAACCCTACTCCCCGATAGCAACTTAGTAGCACAAGATGACGTAACAGTAACGCCCGATCCGCTCGCATTAAGTCATCAACAAAATTACTTTTGGTTTAACCCGTTTTTTAAATTAGTAGATAGAGAGTGCTATGTATTAATTGATGACGAAGCCAGCAACCTTGAGCCTTTAGTGCACTACAGCGTAGCCGAACGCATTAATAAGCTAACCAGTTACCGCCCAGAATCGCTAAAAAAACTGCATTACAAAATTAGCTATAACGACAACACTACACTTAGCTTTATTGGTTTAAGCCAACATATAGAACTGGCTAATCAAAACATGAATGTGCTGAGCATTAACCAAAGCCAAGATGTAATGGTATTTGCCTCTGAGCAATACAACGCAACCGGCCTTATGCTAGAGCAAGGCGCTACGTACCGCTTTACCCCATACCCAAATCAATATTGGTTTGACGATGGCATAAAGTGCACGCCATTAGGCTGGAACCGCGATAACGTACAACTTGGCGTAAAAGAAATCCCCATGGCTGTGCTTGAACCATTTAGACGATTTCCTCGCGCACAATGGTTTTCACTTATTGGTGCTATAAATAAAAACGACGACCACCTTTTTGAAATAGCCAACGGCGCCGACATTAAAATGGATAAATCTGGCGAGTTTTGCCCATTTGCAAACGACTTAAGCCGCTTTTACGGCGCTAATGCCGGTAAAATAAAAGTGAAAGTAACGCGGTTGGAATAAGAGGAAACCGAAGCTTTCAAATGGTAGGCTGGAATTTACATCGCGCTTTGGCTTTATAAAAACACCATGCGAGGTATAAAACCTCACCTACAACAATTAAACCACTGCACTGAACAAACCCGTAGGTGCGATTTTACATCGCGCTTTGGCATTATAAAAAACACCATGCGAGGTATAAAACCTCACCTACAATAATTCAAACACCACAATCAACACTACAAAGCCCGCCTAAACACCTGTAGGCGCACAGCTTGCTCGCGCGAAAAGCGAAGCTTTTAAATTAAATAAAACAAATATCAGTTTTAATGTTCACTATAAAACTGATAGGTTATTATTACTGTTTTCATCAATGGTTACTTTTTCGTGGCAAATGAAGTTATACAAAAAATAATTGAGTATTTACATCAAAACACCGACATTGATGTAGTTTGGCTATATGGCTCCCATGCAAAAGGGACAGCTCAGCCTCATAGTGACATTGACTTAGCCATAGCATTTAAAAACTTTGATCTGGAATCGTTCGATAAGCGCCTTAGGCCAAAAGAGCTTGAGCTTGAAATAAGTAATGCACTTAATCTTAACGAACAACTTATTTCGATTGTTGATATAAATATTATTCCAAGTTATTTAGCTTTCAACGTTATTGAATATGGAAAAATAATTATAAGCAATAATAGTGTTAGAGCGATGAAAGAGCAGCAGCGTATATATAGCCAGTTCGAATTTGAAACCATAGCGAGTAAACATGACTGATACCGGAATTACACTTTATTTAAGTGAAGTAACACGCCATATTGACGAATATATGCAAGAACTCGACGAACTCAGTCAAATCGATTCACTTAATAGTAGAGACTACCGAGCTGCAGAGCGATTACTACAGTTAATGACCGAGGTGTGTATTGGTTTATCAAAGCATTGGCTA
Organism: Pseudoalteromonas sp. 78C3; assembly: GCF_002836695.1. NCBI lineage: Bacteria > Pseudomonadati > Pseudomonadota > Gammaproteobacteria > Alteromonadales > Pseudoalteromonadaceae > Pseudoalteromonas > Pseudoalteromonas sp. 78C3. Next base: position 69,842 of record NZ_PJAV01000174.1, on the reverse strand, counting down.
AAGCAGCACAAAAGTAGTACCAGTAGCAACGCCTATCAAACATTTAGCGAACTTACTAATTTGGGCTTTTTGAGCGAGGCAGAACTACTGTCATGGCGTAAAATTATAGGCTTACGAAATGCTCTTGTTCACGATTACTTAAATATTGACCAAAGTATCGTTAAAACAATCATTAAAAAGCAACACTACACAACTATGCACGCATTTAGTATTAAAGCGATTACAGAGCTAAACAAAGATTCATAGATAAAACCTCACCTACAATAATTAAACCACTGCACTGAACAAAACCGTAGGTGCGATTTTACATCGCGCTTTGCTCTTATAAAAACACCCGCGAGCTATAAAACCTCACCTACAACAATTCATATACCTATTCACCTCACAAAATGAGGCGAATAATATGTGTAATTGCCTCATTAGGCAATTTTGTAACGTGTACTACGCCCACCTGCGGCGGTTTTTGTTAAAAATCCAAGCGTTTGCAAGTCCGATAAATGGCGTGTTGCGGTTGCACGGCTAACCTTAGCTACCTTTTGATACTGACTCGCACTAATACCCTGTTCAAATTGGCCATCAAGTAACTTATTAAGCACTTTTACTTGCTGCTCACCTAGCTTTGTTTGATCTTTACTTGCCCAGTAATTGGTTTTAAAAATTGTTTGCTCAATATTATTAAGCGTATGGTGTATCGCATTATTAAGCGTACGTAAAAACCACTTAATCCACTTTGTAATACAAAGCTCTCCACGTTGAGTGGCTTCAAGCACCTCGTAGTAGCTTTTTCTGTCTTCTAAAATAGCCACCGACATAGCGTAAAACCGAATTGACTCAGCATGTTCTTGCGCTAATGCCAGGTCGGTTATAAGGCGTGTAATACGCCCATTACCATCCTCAAGTGGATGTATTGTTACAAACCATAAGTGTGCGATAGCTGCCCGAATAAAAGGATCTATTTGAGGTTCGTTTTGCGTTTTGTTAAACCAATTAAAAAATAGCGAAAGCTCTTTATTTACTAACTCTTTAGGAGGCGCCGTAAAATGTAATACCGGTTTATCTAAGCGCCCCGATACCACTTGCATTGGCTCGTCACCACGCAATTGCCCGCCCTCAATTTTAGTAAATAAGCTTTGCTCACCTGCAAACAATAAGCGATGCCAATTAAGTACTCGCTCTAAATTAAGCGGTGAGTCTGTGTTATTTATTGCATCAAGCATAATCTCTGCAAGATTATCGCTTTGCACTGTTGTTGGGTAAGGTTGCTCATTAATATTGAGCTTTTTAGCAAGAGAAGAGCGAACCGAAAATGCATTAAGCTTTTCACCCTCAATCGCACTGGAGTGAATAATATTTGCAAGTAAGGTATCAAGGGCTTGCTGCTTTTGTTGAGCACTTTGCACGCCCATACGCCCCACTAATAAACCTTGATTATATGAAAGATCCCTTAGTAAAGGAGCAAGCGCTGCAGCATCCCACGTAAAGTTTGGCCAGTTTTGCTGTTGCCATATCCACATAGTCTTTAGTCCTAAAGGTAATTAGCTTCAGTCTATGTTATTTATTTGCCTCATGCAATGAAGCGAATAGAAGAGTTAATTGCCTCATTACTTTTAAGCGCTACATAGAACAGTAATTCATTTTCCTGTGGTAAAAAATGTATTTTTAAGCGAGGTATAAAACCTCACCTACAATAATTTAAACACCGCTCTCATCAAAATCGTAGGTGCGATTTTATATCGCGCTTTGGCTTTTAAATAAGGCCAAGCTAAACACCTGTAGGCGCACAGCTTGGTCGCGCGAAAAGCGTAGCTTTTAAATTGTAAGCCGGAATTTATCTCGCGCTTTTAATTTTAATTTGTAAATATCGCGTTGATGCTGACAACCAAAATATGAATTACTTACTCAAAATACGTGTATTTATTTTCTGAAATTTAAATAAATGCATCCATATTTGGTAGTTGTATTATTTGCTCACTCAGCTTATTTGCAGCTTTATTAATTATTTTTATGCACAAATCAATGTGTGCTAATTCAGCAGTAGATAAGTTATTTTTAACAGCAGAAACTTTAGCCGTATCAATTGCAGCTAATACAGAGTCAACAGTTTGACTCATAAGTAGTTGCATCCGTGGTAGTGAAATAGCAAATTCATCAGCAAAATCAGCTAACATGTAAGCTGTAATCTCATTAGTAAAATTGCCTGCACTTTGCGAATTATGCTCACCCACTGACATAGCATAACACCTTGATATTTTGGGCTGTAAATAGCCCATATCACGGTCAATGCTTCCCTGCTCAATAATAGCCTCTATATTTACCAAGTCGTAAAACGGCGTAAGCTCTAAACCATTTTTACCAACAAAAAAACTAATGTTTTTGCCATGAGCATCGTAATTACGTACTAAAATATTAAATGCCATCCAACGAATAAGCTGAGCCTCATACGCTTGTACATTCGTTGTTTTAACATTAAATAGTTTTGCAAAAGAAACGCCATCTCGAATATAAATACCATCCCCATCATCACCATGCTGACGCTCATATTTATAAGAAGGAGGTAAATTAGTGGCTTGGCAACCATCAATAATATGACGACGTAATACACGGTTTTGATCTTGTGTAACGCGCCTATCAAAGCGATCTATTACAAATACTCTTACATCTGCATAAGTGCGCAACTCAACATGGGGAACATTGAGCCCCGACTCTTTTGCCAAAAGCATGGTAAAAAGTTCATTTACTGCAATGAAAGGAGCGGTACCTGTTTCAAATTTAAAAATTTTATTAGAACATAGCTCCCCTTCACCAAATCCTAATTTACTATCAATTTCGAGTAGGTTTAGTTTGTCTTGAACGCCAGCAACAGAGAGCCGAGTTCGGCCATCCCAATGAGTAATTGGCTCTCCAACTTGTACAAAGCGTTTAAGTTTTTGGCTTAGCTCATCATTAGTCACTTCACGAAAAGATGTTTGCTTTAAAGCACTGTTACTTGCTCTAAACGACAAAGCGCCTGACGTTTCCTCGCCAATTACTTTAATCAAACCAAACGTATTATTTTTAGAGATAGTAGTACTACTTATAATTTCATCAAGACCTTTGCCCTCGGGTAATAAGTTTTGTAAATAATTACGCACATCACGTGAGTCAAAATCACCATCGAGCGGTAAGTGTGGTGAAATAGCAAAACCCTTATTAATCCACTCAGGCTCATAGGTAAATGTAATTTCATTTTCAGAGCCTATATCAAGGGCTATCGCACCTATCTTCTGCGTATGCCCAATAAATACATCTAAGCTATTTTTTTTAATACCACTGCTCATCGCTCACCTCATCGTTGTTATTGTGGTGCGACTCGTCATCACTGACAAGGCTAAACGACAACCCCAAGTATTCCATCACTTTGAGTACATTAAAAAACTGCACATTCACATCACCTTTTTCTATTTTTATCAGCGTAGGCTTTGAAATATTAAGTGCTTGCGATACATCAACCAATGTAAGCTTCATGCCTGTTCGCTTTGAAGTAATCGCTTTAGCGAGTCGCACCGGCGAAAACGGCTTTGATAGATCAGGCATTTCAGTGCGCTTAACAACTCTTCCAAGTGTTTTTTTTGCTGGTAATTCACTCATTAAAGGTCAACTATAGTTTACTTATACAATTTATTTTAGGGTAGCCCACCCAAAAGTCAAACATAACTTACTTTTAAGTTTGAATGTATATTTACTACCTATAAGTAAATCCTACTTTACTTATAGGCAGTAAAATAAAACACAACCCCACAAGTAAAACATAAATCACTTATGGAAAGTTAATGACATTTTGAGCTTAATAGCCAAGCTAAACACCTGTAGGCGCGAAGCTTGCTCGCGCGAAAAGCGAAGCTTTTAAATTTTTACCTTATTTAAAATATATGCGCTTTTAAAGGCTTTTTTAACCTCTGAGAATATTCACGATTAAGATTAGGAAATTGCTTATACATCATCGTTTTTAATTGCTTTTCAGATAGCTTATTACAGAGAAATTCTTGCTCAGCAAGCATTATATTCTTAAGTAACGATCGCCCTGCTTGAGTATCCATTAAAAAGTAAATTGCAGCCCAACTGCTTGCGTACAGCTTACTGGTATCACCTTTTTTCCACGAGTCATCCAAACCCACTAATGAATCAATCGAAAATACACTTTTAGTAATATTGTTATTTTTCGTCCATGAACTATTCGACTCAACAATAGCTGTTTGCATATTACTTTTGGTAAGCTCAAAGTATTCTGCAAATCCCTCATTTAACCATCTCGGGGTGTAGCCTAAGACCGCTTTATTAATGGCGTGCACTGCTTCATGTACCGCAGTTCGCATTGCACTGTGTGCATTATCATAATGAATAAAAGCAGAATTACTCGCGTGAAAATACATACCCGCAGTGTTTTTAGGGTCACCACCGCGTTGCTTAATTGCGGCCTCATAAGTACCGCGCGTAGGCAATACCGTTAAATTAAGCTTTACCTTTTTAAGTGCATGTACGCCAATAATCTGCCCGTATACTTTAAATACAGTATTGAGTTTTATGCGTAACTCTTGGTTAAATGACGAAGGTAAATTAGGCGTATTTAAAGTGAGATCAAAGTAATCTAACGGTTCAATAAAACCAGTATCGTAAGTTGCTACCGCAAAATCCGGTTTTTTGTCACTAAAATGCGGCACGCCGTCACTGTCTGTCCACGTAAATATATCGCCACTTCGTTTATATTTAACCTTCCCCAACGACACATCCACGCAGCGTGTATTGTTAGCTTGCGATAAATGATTATCGGCAGATACTGATACATTTTGTAAAGTTGCCGAGCTTACATTTTTGAGCTGTTTAGTTGCTAACGGTTCAGTAGCTAACTGCGACGACAAACTATTATAAATTCGTTTAACCTCGCCTATAGGATCATGATAATTAAATACCCGCCCAGTAAAATGATTAGCAATGAGCGCCGATGCAATTAGCAGCACAAAAAATACAAACACCACGCGCAATTTTGTTTTAAACATCTTTATTGGCGCCCTTGCCACTGTGCTTCAAACAACTCTTTTTGCTTACCCCGATACTCGCTACACCATATAAAGTCGGCCGACTCCATCCCTTTTTTACGGCAACGTTTAGGCAATTTATAAAATTTTGACCAAGCGTCAAGCTTAGCGGCATCTTTATAGCTATCGCTGTGCAAAGACATGTTTGATACTTTTTGATTGAGTAACCAATTGCTATTAGGCGTACGAGTTGGGGTAGAAGAAGTAGCCTGATAAGCGCTACCACTCTTTTTAGGCTTACTGCAGTGATTAGCAAGTAAGGTAAATAGCGTTTTATCGCGTGCAGTTAAACGCTCACCTTCTTTATTACTGTAGCCAGTTCTAAATTGAGACCGAATAGCTTCGCGCTGCTTTTTAATGCTATCGCATTGGGCTTGTGTGTAAGCCTCACCAGCTTGAGGAAAAGTTGTAAATACGCTAATAAATACCAGTAAAATCCATTTAATCATTATTCATTCCCTGAATTAAAGCTTTAAAATAGTGTACCTATAAATGTGAAAAAACACATCAATATTACTAATCCAAAAAGCAAAAATTAAAGCTGTGGGTGGGAGTGCACCTTGTGTCTGGTTTTTATAAAGCACCCGCGAGGTATAAAACCTCACCTACAATAATTAAACCACCGCACTCAACAAAAGCGTAGGTGCGATTTTACATCGCGCTTTCTCTTTAGTAACTAGCTCATTCCCCCAATCAACAAGCAAAGCTCACCTAAACACCTGTAGGCGCGAAGCTTGCTCGCGCGAAAAGCGAAGCTTTTAAAATAATTTACAAATATCGCGTTGGCGATGGCAACCAAAGAAAGACAAGCGCCGGTCTCTCTTTGGAATCACACGGCGCCCCTCGATTTCACTTATCCTTAAACAAATAATTAATATGAACGTAAACGTGATGAACGCACATCCATGTGCAGGCATCGCTTTCCTCGAATCCATGCGAGGTAATTACTCATTAATTATGTGTTCTAAGGTGAAGTTGAAGGGGGAGTTATCTTAGCAGCTGCCTTAAAATTTGCTGTAGGCGCAAAGCTTGCTTGCGCGAAAAGCGAAGCTTTTAAATTGAATTTACTTAATATCGCATTTGCGATGGCAACCAAAGGGCGATCTTCTTCAAATAAGCTCTGCTGCTAATAATTCATCCCTGAAGCCGTGTCCCTGTCAGCATCCATGCTTCCACTTCCTCAAGCTGCAAAGCTACGCTTTGGTCATTCGTCACCCACTGCGCCCCGAGGATCACATTATTTCCTCAATTTAAATTAATGATATGAACGTAACCAGCCTAGATAGGCCATCCTTGGCCAAGCTACGCTTTTAACAGCATCCATGCTGTTAATTACCCATCATTAATTAAATTTTGGATGTGATCACGGGGGGAAGCCTTGGCTAATGCCTTTAAATTCGCTTTGGTTACTAAGATTTTTAGATTATGTCTGCAACTAAATTTTATATCCTAATTATAGATAGATGCCGGATTAGTTATTTTGAACAAGTTCCACTTTTATTCGTACCTCTTTTTTAGTATGTTATTCATTCAATCTAAAGGAATAAGATGCATGGATGATCAATTACCACTGTTTGATGAACTACTCGATAAAAATGAGCAAATTGGCTCTCCTCAGGAATCAAATAGGAAATTCTGTACGGAACTTGAAGAAGAACTAACTTCTATTGGTTATATGGAATGTAATAGTACGTCACCTAATCCACAAAAGTACTTAAGACGCTCTGTCTATAGAGATATGTACGGTGGCACTCGTCATAGTACATTTTTAATTAATCACAAGACTAAGGGGTTACTAAGAGTTGAAGCTCACCGCCAAGTTCAAAGTGGCTCAGTAGATCAGAAGTTTCCATTTTTTTATGAATCATTAACTCATGCACCAGAAAATACCGTGATCATAGTTTTTGACGGTAAAGGATATAAAAAGGAAGCATTTTCTTGGCTGTTAGAACAAACTCGAAACAATACTACGAAAGTATTTAAAGTATTTGCTTCTAAGAATGAATTTCTTACCTATTTAACTGATCGCTAACTAATAAGCTTAAATCATAGAGCAAATAGATAAAGAAGCTAGAGCTGCTCGTATTAATCATTAATAAGGAAATATATGTATTATTCAATTGGCGTTACATTAATTATTGCAGGTATTATTTTAAAAATATATTTCAGTAAAAGTTCATTCGAAAGGCGTAATAGTGCTGGTATAGAAGAGTTCTCTAGCTATTGGATTATGAAATTAATCCGCTTGTTAGAACACCTAACAACAATAGCTATTATTATTGGTGTTTTCTTCATTCTCGGAGGTGACTCCCAGTAGTATATTAGTGATATATCAGTTCAATGGACTGAGATCGCTGATAACTCTTTGATCCCTTGACTACTCATTGATGATCACACTATTCACTCAAGTTTAATTTATGATAAAAAATTGCGTGTTAGCTAATACTTAACTCACACGTTTGTACTTAATTACTAGTAACTTAGTCGATTAATACTTGTAGCTGTACCGCATTTAAGTAAACTAACCACTCGCAAACAGGGAGTGGTTTTTATGCAGCAAATTGGTATTTACGAGCAGTTAATTACGCAAGTAATTGAGCAAAACTTAAATCGTGATCAATTTTATGTGGGCGAGCGCCAACTTGAAACGGCCGAAGCCGCAACATGGCTTTCACGCTTTTTAAGTAAACTTGTAACACATGCAATCGATGCCATTCCCAACTCGAACGAGCGCCTACAAGAACAAATTAGCCTAGCTAACAGCCTTGTACTTTGGCTTAAAGATCATATTCGTGATGACGAGCTAATTAACGAAAACCTTATCGACAGCCAAGGCCGAATACTTACCGCGCTGTTTAATACCCAAAACCCTATTGCGGCCAACCTTAAAGATTACTCAAGCGATATATTTCCACTCACAGGGCTCACACAAAGCGAGTTATTTAGCGGTGCTAATGCAGGTATATCGCTCGAAACCGAGCTAAAGCGCGAGATTAAATCGTCCGACACTATTTACTGGCTGGTCTCATTTATAAAATGGACAGGCCTGCGCATTTTTAAAAATGAACTTGAAGCGTTTACTAAAAGCGGTAATAAACTCAAAGTTATTACTACTTCGTACATGGGCGCAACGGATGCTAAAGCCGTTGAGTTTCTAGCAAACCTACCAAATACCGAAGTAAAGCTAAGTTTTAACAATCAGCAAGAACGCCTTCACGCTAAATCTTATTTATTTATGCGCAATACGGGTTTTCATACTGGCTATATTGGCTCGTCTAACTTATCGCATTCGGCGCTTACCAGCGGCCTTGAATGGAACTTAAAAATTACCGCACAAGAAATCCCGCACATCATAGCTAAAACCAAAAGTACGTTTGAAACCTACTGGGAATCAAAAGACTTCGAGCTATTTACAGGCGCTGTTGAGTGTAAAGAAAAGCTCATTAATTCACTTAACGAACAACGCGGTGTTGGGCAATCAAGCAGCCAGTTTTATTTTGATATAACACCAAAAACGCATCAGCTCGCTATTTTAGAAAAGCTAAGTGCTGAGCGCAGCGTACATAATCGTTTTAAAAACTTAGTAGTTGCCGCAACCGGCACAGGTAAAACCATAATATCGGCGTTCGACTTTAAAACTGTTTACGATAAAAACCCAAATGCTCACTTTTTGTTTGTAGCCCACCGTGAAGAAATACTAAAACAAGCGCAAAGCGCTTACCGTGGTGTGCTTAAAAATAACGACTTTGGTGAGCTGTGGGTAGGTAACTACAAACCACAACGCTATAACCAATTATTTGCATCAATCCAAACGCTTAATAGCCAAATTGAATCGCTTAATTTAACGCATGATTACTACGACTACATAGTAATAGACGAAGTACACCACGTAAGCGCTGCTAGTTATCGCGCAATATTAAACCACTTTACGCCCGCAATATTACTTGGCTTAACCGCTACACCAGAGCGACAAGATGGTGCAAATATACTCGATGATTTTTGTGGGGTAATAGCCGCTGAAATTCGCTTGCCTGAGGCTATAAACCAACGCCATTTATGCCCATTTCAATACTTTGGATTGGATGACGACACCGACCTAAGCCAAATAACATGGCGAGGCGGCCGTTACGATATAAGCGAGCTAAGTAACCTTTATACAGGTGAAAACAACCGCGCTAACAAAATTATATCGAGCCTTGCTGATATCGTTACCAATGTTCACACAATAAAAGCACTCGCGTTTTGCGTCAGCCAAAAACACGCTGAATTCATGGCCTCTAAATTTAACTTAGCAGGCATAAACGCCGATGTGCTCACCAGCAAAAACACCAATGAGCGCGCGGCTAAACAGCAAGCACTACGCCAAGGCGAAATACAAATACTTTGCGTGGTTGATATTTTTAACGAAGGTGTCGATATACCAGAGGTCGATACTCTACTGTTTTTACGCCCAACTGAAAGCCTAACGCTGTTTTTACAGCAACTAGGCCGTGGTTTACGCCTGCCCGACAACAGCCAAAAGCAATGCTGTACCGTACTCGACTTTGTAGGTAATGCTCGCCCAGAATACGACTTTGCCAGTAAATTTCGCGCACTCATTGGTAAAAGTAATCAGCCAATAAAAACCGAGATTGAAAACAGTTTTCCGCATTTACCGCTGGGTTGCCGTATTGAGCTACAAAAGCATACTCAACAAACAATATTAAAAAATATTCAACAAGCTATAAACTCTAAACGCCGTTTACAGCAGCTTATAAATAGCTATTCGCAACACACTTATGACGCGCTAACGCTAAGTAGCTTTTTACGCATAAACCCACAAGTCACGCTTGAAGATATATACAAACCAAAAGATAAAAAACTCGGTGGCTGGCATTGGCTTAAAGGCGATGAAATTCCAGTAGAGCAGGCCGATATTTACGCCGCGTATTACCGCGCTATAAACACTCAATTACTCGGCTGCGACTCGCTCAGTTACTTGTGCTTTTTACGTGATTTATGTAATAACAACTTTAGCTTTATGCCAACAGCACAAAACCAACAGTACGCGCTTATGGCGCATTACAATTTTTGGGATGGCACTGGTAAAAGCTTGGGATTTAAAACGCTCGAACAAAGCTTACAAGCACTTAAACACAAAGAGCTACAGCACGAACTTGCACAAGTGATCACGCTGTTAATAAACCGCATACACCAGCAAGAAAGTGATTTAGCGTGCCTACCAAACCACGCAATTAAATTACACAGCCGCTACACACGCCAACAAATACTCGCCGCGTTTGGGGCGCACTCGTTTGATAAAAAATCGACCGCCCGCGAAGGCGTTCTAGAATTTAAAAACCAAAACCTAGAGCTGTTATTTGTAACGCTTAATAAGTGTGAAAAAACCTACTCGCCCACCACGCTGTATCACGATTACGCAATCAGCCCCACTCTATTCCATTGGCAAACGCAAAATAGCGCCCGCCCAGAACACGGGCGCGGCCTAAGTTATATTCAGCACCAACAAACAAGCAAAACAATCCTGTTATTTGTACGCGAACAAGGTAAAGACGAAAACGGCCGCACCATGGGGTTTGTAAACTACGGCGAGGTTAAATACCAAAGCCACAACGGTAGTCAGCCGATGAATATAACGTGGGAATTAACCAACCCCATGCCAAGTGAAATGTGGCATGAGGCTGGGAAGTTAGCAATTGGATAAATATAAAAAATGGAAATAGTTAAATGATAATAAATAGAATTCATATAAATAAGTTTAGAGGCTTTAATGATACATCTTTCAACTTAGGAGAACACATAACATTAATCGCTGGTCAAAATGGTACTCAAAAAAGTACATTGCTTGGGATATTGACTCAGACATTTACAATACCAACAAAAGATCATATTTTTTCTGATGAAAAACCTCTAACAGGTGGAAGTTTTAGATCTTCATTTCAAGATAAATTCAGATTATCACCAACTTTAGATATACCGGGCAGCCATGAGTGGACTCTATATTTTAATGATTTAAAGCTGCATTCTGATTTAGATGATGAAGGGGGGTTTACAATTGAAAGTATCCCACGTAAATCTGGACATAATGAGACTATTCGTTTTTGGCAAAAAGGAAAAAGAGACGCAGGGAGCGGCTATATACAATTACCTGTCATTTACCTTAGTTTAAAGAGGCTAATACCAATTGCCGAAGCAGGTAAAGTATCAGAAACAAATGAAGAGTTAACAAATAATGAGCAAAAATGGTTCTCTGAAAATTATAATAAAATTTTACTGAGCAATGACCAATTAGAGTCGATTGATTACTTAGAGAGTACTAATAAAAATACTTTAGGTGTGACCACTGCTCATTATGACTGGCATTCAAACTCTGCCGGTCAAGACAACTTAGGAAGGATATTGTTAGCGATTATTTCTTTTCAAAGACTTAAAGCAGAACATCCAAAAGAATATCAAGGAGGGATTTTAGCAATTGATGAAATTGATGCCACTCTTTATCCCGGCTCTCAAGTAAAGTTACTAGAAGCTCTTTGTCGTCTCTGTAAAAAAGAAACTATACAGCTTATAGCAACAACACATTCTATCCACCTCCTAGAAAAAATATCAGAGCTTAAAGCGGAAAGAGGACGAGTGAAACAGTTCAATACTATCTATTTAAAAAAAGTAGATGGAAATGTTGAGATTGTTGAATCACCTAGTTTCGAACAAATAGTAAATAATTTAAATGTATCAATTAACAAACATGTTCCTGTACAAAAACTGCCTATCTACACTGAAGATAAAGAATGTATGCAATTTGTGAAAGCAATGCTCGGCAGAAAATTTAAGAATTTAGAGTTTTTAGACATATCACTTGGCTGTAAAAATCTAATACAATTAGGAATAAAGAAAGTACCTAGTTTTGCTTACAATAATTCAATTATTGTACTCGATGGGGATGCTCGTCAAGATTTAAAAAATAAAAGATTGAAGAATTTCATTTGCTTACCAGGTGAACTAAACCCTGAAAGTTTGCTTGCAAATTACCTTGATAACTTATCAGATAAAAATGCTTTTTGGGAAGAAAGAATCATGGGCTATTCAAAGCAGTTTTGTTTTTCCAACTATAAGCTGCAAGATATTATATCTGATAGGGTTAAAGCTAAAAAGTGGTATAGAGAGCAACTAGAAACGAACGCCTGGGGACAAAATGGGACTGCGCTTTATAAACTTTACTTAAAAACGATTCCTGATGAATTGGATTTATTTTTAAACGCTTTTTCAAAGTTGCATAAAGATTTTTTTGATAAATAGTAAATACAGGACTAAAAGTTAACTTAACTTTTGGTCCTGTTTGAAATGTGATCGAATCAAATTAATAATTTCATAGAACTGCTTTACCGAGTCTTTGCAGTTTTCTTAACTCTTTAAAGCTAATATCTGGTTTAAACATAACTTTTGCTATATCTGGATTGTGAATTATGACTTCAGAGCCCTTTCGCTTTATCTGAGCTGTATATGTCAACCCAAAATGCTGAGGCTCAAACTCAGAGTAAATTCCACATATTTCAGGGGCATCATCATAAGTAACAATCCAAGGCTGCTGAATTTTCTTTACACTCTCGTAAAGCCTATAATGATCTTCGTGCTCAAAGAAGTTTTGATAGAGCCCTTTACCCTTAACATAATATGGAGGATCAATATTTACTAGGCATTTACCTTCTATATTAGGTAAGTACTCTTCTATGAATCTTACAGCATCAACATTACCTAAAAGTATATCGCTTTGACGCTCTGCAATAGCCTTTATTTTAGCAATGAGCTTTTCTTTGTTAAAACGGCAATCCAATAAATAGTCCCCGTCTTGTTCTAAGCCACCTATGACACCTGCTTTAATTATACCCGACCGGTTAGTTCTATTTAAGAAAAAAGTAGAGAAACCTAATTCCAGAATATTTGAATTTCCACAACCTTGAATTGCTTTTTGCCTGTGCCATTCTGAAATTGTTACTTCAGTCCCAGTAATCAATTTACAAAGATCTTCTGTCTTATAAAGCACACAGTACCAAAACGCATAAATAGATGGATCAAGATCATTTATCCATACTTTTTTTACGTGCCCCTCCAATAATAAATACCAAGCAATTGCGCAGCCACCTGCAAATGGTTCAACGTAAGTACCACCTTGCAGGTTATTTAATTTAAGTGTTTCCACGACATATGCTGTCAGCTTTGATTTCCCGCCAGGGTATCTTAATGGAGAATAAAACATTACTTTTCCTTTAATTCAATAAGCACACTAAGTAAGGGAGAAAGCATATCCCAAAAGCCATTTAAAAATTTACGATTTACTTTATGAGTTTTTGTTCCATGCACGTAATCATTTAAAGTATTTAGACTATGATCGTTACTGTGCGTCAAAAGCTCTTTGATTACCTTGTTAGCAGCTTTATCTTTTATATGTTCAGATTGAAGATACTTGATACGTCGGATTAAACTAACCTCATTATAATCTTGTTTGTATGCATTAGTAACCTCTGCCTGTAAATTTTGAGTAGTAATATATTCATCGACAGACAAATCAAGGAAAACTCTTAGAGAAGCCGCTGTGACATTTTTATAACGTTCAACAGGTAACTTCTTAAATTCTTTGAATAAAGCTGATAACTTATAGCTAGACACTGATATCTGATAATAATCTGACGTAAGTTGGTTCCTATCTGGATTAGCTTTCAACTCTCTTGGTGTGGACCCATTTTGTGCAACAGCATCTTCTTTTTGCTCATTTTCTTTCGTTTCCTCAATGCTGTCTACTTTATCGGAGTCGAGCTCGTTAGTATCGATTACAAGATTAGTTTCATTATCAGGAAACTCTACTTTGGGTAATTTAGAGTAAATTTCATCAAAGCGATTATCAATGGTTCTTGTAGTTATGGCATAGCCCAACTCATTATCACTTGGATTTAGCATAAGTTTTAAGAACTTAGCATATGCATTACAAAAGCTTTCTAAATTTGACTTTATTAAAATAGACATTTCATCGAACTCGATGCCCCACTCAGTTCTAATGAACTTATTGAACCAGCGCTCTAAAACAGTCATGCTTATTCTATGGCTATATACAGCCTCTTTCTCTTCAATTGTTAGATGCTTAGCTACCTCATATTTAGTAGCTAAATCTCTTAACCCTACATACCTCAATGCCTCAATAATTTCTCCTCTTTTAAGGTTTGTAATTTCAATTGTTTTATCGATACTTTGGTTCGTTTCTTCATAAATATTAAGAATAAAACGCTGTTGCTGTAAACGCTGCCATTTTTTTAAGAGTGAGCCTGTAGAATGACGTTGCAAAATATACCATCGAGTTTCATCATATGATGGAGATACACACACTCTAATTTTCTCTATGGTGTCACGCTCAATATCTCTAGCTTGCTCTATTACAAAACGTCGAATTGATTTTGGGGCCTTTTCAGGGTTTCGTAATAATTTTAGCGCCAAAACCCTTCTATTACCTTCAGCAACCACATACTTGTCACTTGCATCTTTCCAAACGACAATAGGATCAAATGATCTAAAACCACGTTCAGAAATTGATTTAATTAGCTGCATAAATTCTTTCTTTTCAGATTCGTCGCTCATTAAATCATCAATAAAGTCATTTAATCTTAGGTGCTGATCAGCTGGATCTAATCGAGGGTTATCAACCCAGAGTTTTAAATTATCCACTGAACGTAATACCCTTTTTTCCCACCAATTTTCTTTTCCCATAATTTTACCTTCAACTTTAAATTCTTAAATTAATTACTTTTGATTTAACAAGACTACCTCAACTCTCAATAATAAGAGCTTCTAAGCACTCCAATTCCCCCGTGTTCACACCTGAAACTGAGTTAATGATGAGTAATTTACAGCATGAGTATGGATGCTGTAAAAAGCGTAGCTTGCCCATGGATGGCCTATCTACGCTGATTACGTTCACATCATTAACAATGTTGAAGACCAAGTGTGATCCTCGGGTGCGCCGTGGGATTCCAAAGGGCAGTCGGCGGCAGCCGCCCTTTAATTGCCATCGCCAACGCGATATAACCTCGAATAGAGGTTTTTAAATCTCTAAATCCATACGCCAAAACACCAATTTATGAGCGCGATATAAAATCGCACCTACACATTAATTACATCGAAGTTTAAAAGCTTCGCTTTTCGCGCGAGCAAGCTCAGCGCCTACAACCCAAAGCGCGATGTAAACTCCCGCCTATATTCATAAACACCAATCGACCAACACACTCCAATTCCCCGTGATCACACCTGAAACTGAGTTAATGATGAGTAATTTACAGCATGGATGCTGTACAAAGCGTAGCTTGGCCATGGATGGCCTATCTAAGCTGGTTACGTTCACATCATTAACGTAAGTTGAAGATAAAGTGTGATCCTCGGGTGCGCCGTGGGATTCCAAAGGGCGGTCGGCGGCAGCCGCCCTTTGGTTGCCATCGCCAACGCGATATAACCTCGAATAGAGGTTTTTAAATCTCTAAATCCATACGCCAAAACACCAATTTATGAGCGCGATATAAAATCGCGACTACATTCATAAACACCAATCTACCAACACACTCCAACTCCCCGTGATCACACCGAAACTGAGTTAATGATGAGTAATTTACAGCATGGCGGAATTTTGTTCCCGACAAATTCCAAGTACCTAAATCCCTTTAGGCAATGCTGTACAAAGCGTAGCTTGGCCATGGATGGCCTATCTACGCTGGTTACGTTCACATTATTAACGTAAGTTGAAGATACAGTGTGATCCTCGGGTGCGCCGTGGGTGACGAGTGACCGAAGCGAAGCTTCGCAGCACGAGGAAGTGGAAGCATGGATGCTGACAGGAACCCAGCTTCATGGACGAATTACCTCGTACAATGTCAAAATATCTCTCAAATGCCGCCCTTTGGTTGCCATCGCCAACGCGATATAACCTCGAATAGAGGTTTTTTAAATCTCTAAATCCCACGCCAAAACATCATTCATAAACGCCGCAAATTTAATCAACATTTAAAAGCTTCGCTTTTCGCGCGAGCAAGCTTTGCGCCTACAACTAAAAGCGCGATGTAAAACCGTGACTACATTCATAAACACCAATTTACCAACATACTCCAACTCCCCGTGATCACACCTGAAACTTAGTTAATGATGAGTAATTTACAGCATGGATGCTGTACAAAGCGTAGCTTGGCCATGGATGGCCTATCTACGCTGGTTACGTTCACATCATTAACGTAAGTTGAAGATAAAGTGTGATCCTCGGGTGCGCCGTGGGATTCCAAAGGGCGGTCGGCGGCAGTCGCCCTTTGGTTGCCATCGCCAACGCGATATAACCTCGAATAGAGGTTTTTGAATCCCTTGAAGCCCTTGAATCCCTTGAATCCCTTGAATCCCTTAAATCCCTTGAATCCCAAGCAAAAAAACAACTGATGAGCGCGATATAAAATCGCACCTACACATTAATTACACCGAAGTTTAAAAGCTTCGCTTTTCGCGCGAGCAAGCTTTGCGCCTACAACCCAAAAGCGCGAGATAAACTCCCACCTACAGCACGAGCTACAAATTCTGTATTACACGTCATACCTTGGCTTTTCTTCCGCTACTAAATCCAGCCCTACACTTAGTTGCTGATATTTAAAACTAGCCGCTTCTTCAAAATAACCTTTTTTTACCCATAACTTTGCACTGTTAACCTGCGCAACCTGATATGCCCAATTACTTACTGCAAGTGACTTATCTGAATCACAATAAAAGTAAGGTTGGAGTTTATTGGCGATTTCGGCTTTATGAGTATCGAGGTTTTGTTCTAGCCAGCGGTCGCGGTGAGCGAATGCTGCAAGGTGGTCTCGCTTATTGTTATTACAATCAGCATGCGCAGCAACAAAGTTATGTGCTAAGTCGTTTGGATAACGCTTAAACGGGATAAAATGATCGACCTCTGGTGTTTTTTTAGTTTCTTTTTCGTTTTTTAGATTCATTGGCTTTTGGCAATAAAAGCAAAGCCCTTTTTGAATATCAATAAGCAGCGGCGCAACTACTTTTAAAGCAGTTCTATTAGTACCAAACAAAAATTCTTGTAGCTGGCTTTGCGATCCTAATAGCGTTTGGTTCGCTTTTATTGTTTGTACTTTTTCTACCCATTCAGTAACACTAAGATGCACAACCAAATCATAGAAACGCCTAAAACACTGAGCAATACCTACATTTAAAACAATTCGCTTTGGCTCTCTGCCTTTACCTAAAAGTGTATGAGGATATAAAAAGCACTCTTCTTTTCCCGAAAGTAACTGCAAGCGCCAAAGAGGCCCATCAATAAATGTACGCCGTAATGAGCTTATTACTTTGCTGTATTGCTGATGATTTTTGAATGCGTTATAACTTTTAATACCTGCATTTTGCAGCTTAAATATCTCGGTAATGAACTTTGCTTGGCCTAAGCTATTTTGCTTAAGTAACATATCTTCGGCATTGGTTATTATATCTGTTGTACCCAACGCATAGGGCACTGAATGATTCCAATACAGTTGAATAAACTTATCAACCAATGTGTCGATTTCAATTTCCATTGGAGCTTCGGGATTACTATTTTTATGCTCTACACACACATCAGCGATTGCATGTAACAATGCATATTTATAAGTAGCTGTAAATTCACCTTCGACCAACATTCGCTGAATATATGCAATAAAGTCGAGCTGTTGCTGCATTGCTCCAATCATAAAACGTGCACTACTTTTATAAGCGCATTTAGCCATACTTCACTTTCGCGCTCTGGTCGCTTGTCAACACTTTGCCATTGTTTAATAGCTTTTAACTGCGTATGGCTAAGTAAATGCGTTAAAGCATTTTCGTTTAAATCGGTAAATTCACGACCATTGTGCACACGCTCTGTATCGCCATATTTAAACGATATATACAAAACGCCATTCGGTTTAAGCGCATTTTGTAGGTTTAAAAACACCTGCGGTAACTCAGCCTTTGGAACGTGCAATAAACTAGCGCAGCACCAAATCCCGTCGTATTGATTTACACTATTTAGCTCTTGGAATGTTTTAACCGCCACAGGTTGCTGTAAGTAACTGCTTGCCAACTCTGCCAGCTCTGGGCTTGCATCAAACGCACTTACAGTGAAACCCTGCGCTTTAAAAAATGCGGCATCGCGCGCACTGCCACAACCGGCATCTAAAATACTCCCGCGTTGTGCAACGTGCGGTAAAAACTCAGCATAAAGCGCCGACATATCAACGTTAAGTGTTGAGTCGCTAAAAGCTTTGGCGTTTTGGTTGTAATAAGTAAGTGTGGTGTTTGACACGAGACTCACCGCTCCTTGGCTAATCGTTTAACAGCTAAGGCGCTGTTAATACTGCATTCATTATTTGTTTAATCTACAGGAACAAGCGCATTAAATATAGGCTTAATAAGTAGAAATTTTTAAATTAATACGCCGTTGTTATTAAGCACTGATGCTGAGTGACACACGCTGTATAAAATTTAAAACACCAACAAACAAATTACCAATAACTTTTAAATCATCACTTTTATTTGCAAACAAGCCAAATACCGCTAAAGTAATCATTAACACCTTAATGACCGAGTAGGCACTCATTAATGAGATCTGAACAAGCTTTAAAAATGGCGCAGCGATTAGGGGATTTAATACGCCAGCACCGCACTTTGCATTACACGCAAAGCACCTTTGCAAAAATGATTGGTGTGTCGCGCTCTACTGTGCAAAAACTTGAGCAAGGCGAGACAGTTAAAAGCGATATTTTATTTGAAGCTTTAGTCGTGCTGCAATTACAAGGATCGCTCCTTGATGAAATTAATGAATTAGCCGCCGATGTAGGTGGCTACAATGCACGGCAACGTAAAACCAATAAAGCGCAGGTTATTAACGATGACTTCTGAATGTTATGTGTTTATTGACGGGTTTGAAATTTATTATTTCAAGTATGGCGCTTTACGAACACAAGCGACATTGATGCTGCACGCTTAACAAGCGTGATTTCTACTATTGAATAAAAAACTCAAAAAGCGGTTATGCACTTCAAAATTGAATCTGCGTTATGTTTAGCGCGATATAAATCACGCTAAACGTTTTTTGTTACTTTTTTCTTAGCCAAAAAAGACTCGCAGGCACCGAAATCCACGCCTGCTTACCTAACGAATCAAGGTAAACAGCTACTTCTTCTTTACTGCCTGGGCTGAAATATGACGGCTGTTGTTCTTTTAGTTTTTCTTGTCCGGTGAGTATTTTGCTAAAGTGTTTATTTTGCTGCTGGAGCATTTTTTTGTATTCGTTAGCGGGTTTTGAATCACCATGCATTACAAAAGCACTTAGCGCACGGCTTGCTGTTGTGTGTAGTTCTTGAAAATCAAAGTCGGCCAATAGCGCTTCTAACTTTTCCCATTGTTTATTAATAATTAGGCAGTTCATTAATAAAAAGCGGTTTGCTTGATTGTCGTTTGGGTTTAGCTTTAATAACTCTTCGAGTTCTGATTGCGCTTTTTGGGTATAACCATGCAGTGCGTGTATTTTTGCTCGATGCGCGCGAAGCATCATATAAGGTCGGGTTTCGTGCAAACCCCAAAAGTACCCGGTGTTGTCTTTAATAAACTGCTTTGTTATGAGCCCACTTTCCATTATTTCTAAAAGCATTTGCATTGGCTCAAGTGCTTTTAGCTCGGTATCGGCAAGTACTAGTTCAAGTAGTTCATCAAATTCATCTAATTCATTTGGCTCTTCGTCTAAAAAGTGGTTGTTAAATTCGGCTTCGTTTTCATCAAATACTGCTCGCTCGTTACTAAATCGAAGTTCAAAAATAGCGTCGGCCATAAAATAAACATAATTACGTTTATATTCTTGGGCGTTGTATTGGGCAAATTCACCAAACTCTTTTGCGGCGATTTTGGGGCTTGTAAATGCTTTTAACACTGTAGTAAAGCTGTTTATAGAACGTTTTTGCTCTGTATTGAGCATGCGTTTATTTATATTTTTAAGCGCCTGTAAAACCCCTTTACAGTAATTTGGTAGGGGCATATTCGGCTTTAGTGACTCACGGTAGTCTTGTTTAGATAGGCTGCATTTTGCTGGCATTTTTAATTCGTTTTGAATTATTTTATCCATGCTTTGGTTATACAGAGCCATTAAGCTTTCGAGGTATTTTAGCTCAGTCTCGTTTTGAATATTAAACTCTCCAAATAGATCTGGGTGCCACTCACTGGGAACAAGTAGTTGAGGTAATACACCTAATCCCATTAAGTAGCCTTGGATAAAGTAATAATCTGGTTTTTTAGTGCTTAATTCACTGAGTTTTATAACATCACTGCGTATTTTGGCTGGTGACATAACGTGCCCTGCTATGTATAAATTTATTATTAGTGTACCCATAGATAAAGCTACCAACAACGCTAGTTTAGTTGTTTTATCCTAAAAATGAATTTTTAACGGAATATTTACAAATTTAACAAGCCCGCGCCGCTAAAATACAAAAGCTGGTTTATACTGTTGTAATAATAAGCAAAAATAATAACTATGAGGCGCAATGAATAAATTAATTACTATATTTTTATGTTTGCTGTTTACGGCTCCATTTAATGTATTTGCTTGTGAGAGAACCTTTAGCGTGGCATCGCACGATGCTTTTTGGCCGCCTTATGTAATGGGTATTAACGGTAAACTGCAAGGCTCGGAGGTTGATGCGCTTAACATTATATTTGCTGACTCCCCTTTTTGTTTTGAAGTTAAGTTACTGCCAAATTCTAAGCGGGCTTTTATTGAGCTTAAATACGGCCGTATTGATTTAGGATGGGCTGCAAGTTATACAGACGAGCGCGCTAAATATGTGCACTTTAGTGATAACTACCGAACTGAGGTTATGCGCTTATACGAAAACAAAAATAATCAGCATAGTGTTAAAAACCTCGAAGACATTTTTAAACAAGGCT
The DNA here is from genome assembly GCF_002836695.1 of Pseudoalteromonas sp. 78C3. Lineage (NCBI taxonomy): Bacteria > Pseudomonadati > Pseudomonadota > Gammaproteobacteria > Alteromonadales > Pseudoalteromonadaceae > Pseudoalteromonas > Pseudoalteromonas sp. 78C3. The sequence continues at coordinate 48,798 of NZ_PJAV01000174.1, read as the reverse complement.
TTATTGTTGGCGCTAACTTTGGAAGCTATTACGGCGAGGAGTTTGAGCAATATAAAACTAAATATAAAAAGCAGATTGAATACACCAGTGCAACCAGTAAACGCTTTGAAATGCTTAATAAACAACGTATTGATTTTGCTATTGAAGACGAGTTAGTGGGGGCTTATTTTGGCAAAAAAGGCTCAAATATAAAATTAGTAACCAATATTGAGCATGTAAATAAAGACGATATTTATTTAATGTTTAGCAAACAAACGGTGTCGGTTACTGAGCTTGCGGTAATTAATGAATATATAAACAAAAATAAAACAGCACTTAAAGCGTTGTTTGAACACTAATTTAAGGAGTGTAATGAAAACTTTATTTTTAGCATTTACTACACTGCTATTTACTCACTTTAATGCCCTTGCGTGTTCAAAAACATTAGTAATGGGCACTAACGAAACTAATTGGCCGCCTTACCTTGTTAAGCAAGGTGATACATTTTTAGGCGCAGAAGTGGATGCTGCAAACGCTATTTTTAAAGATTCAAAATTTTGTATTAAATGGACTTATTTCCCGAGTTTTTCGCGTGTTCAAGCTGAGCTTAAAAATGGCCGAGTAGATATAACCTACGCGGCAAGTTACACAAAAAAACGCGCTCAATATGCGCACTTTAGTTTGCCCTACCGCGCAGAAGTTATGCATCTTTATAAACATAAAGATTCGCCTGATGTAACAAGCTTACCTGAGCTTTTTAGTAAAGAGTTTACAGCTGGTATTAACCGAGGAAGCTTTTTTGGTAACGAGCTTGAACAACTAAAAACTAAGTATCCAACACAGGTGGTGCTTACTGCCCAAGCAAATAATCGATTTAGTATGCTAGATAAAAAACGAATTGACTATGTTATTGAAGACTCTGCTGTTGCACAGTACTTTGTAAAAAAACACCCCTCAATTACGCAGGTAAAGTCTATTACACCAATTAACGTTAACAACGTGCATTTTATGCTAAGTAAAGAATCGCTAACTCTTGATGACGTGGCGACGGTTAATCAACTAATTATCAAAAATGCGGCCGCTATAAAGTTAATTTATCAGCCTGTGCATTAAAGCATGGGCAATAACGTGGTTATTTGGCTACAACACTTATTTAATGTTATTGGCGGTAGTGGTTATTTATATTCCCCGCTGTAAGTAAGCAACACCGCTCACGCTAAAAATAGTGGCTTAAAATCGAGAATTGCCGTTATTTTCGCTTGGTTATAAATTAGCTGCCTTTTATCTTTCATTCGTTGTGGCTGATCTGTATAATTCGCCAGCTAATTTACCCTATTGTCTGGTTCTTGTTTGTGGCGTTTTGCTGCAGCTTACTCCTGTCAGTACTAATCTAGGATTACCTTTTTTGATCTCCACCGCAAATATTACGATGCAGTTTGGCGCAGAGCCGTTGTTTGAAAACATTTCAGCTAAATTTGGTAACGGTAACCGTTACGGTTTAATTGGCGCTAACGGCTGCGGCAAGTCGACTTTCATGAAAATTTTAAGCGGTGCGCTTGTTCCAAGTGCGGGTAATGTATCTATTACTCCAGGGTTGAAATTAGGTAACCTAAGCCAAGACCAGTTTGCTTTTGAGCAATACAGCGTTGTAGACGCGGTAATTATGGGCGACGTGGAGCTTTGGAAAGTAAAGCAAGAGCGCGAACGTATTTACTCGTTACCAGAAATGAGCGAAGACGACGGCATGAAAGTAGCCGATCTTGAAAGTGTATTTGCTGAAATGGACGGTTACACGGCAGAAAGCCGCGCTGAAGAAATTTTGCTTGAAGCGGGTATCGATAAAGAATTTCATTACGGGTTAATGGCAAACGTTGCTCCAGGTTGGAAACTACGTGTGCTTTTAGCTCAGGCGTTATTTGCAAACCCTGACATTTTGCTACTGGATGAGCCTACCAATAACTTGGACATTCATACAATTACGTGGCTTGCTAACGAGCTTAACAAACGTAAATGTACGATGATTATTATTTCGCATGACCGTCACTTTTTAAACTCGGTATGTACACACATGGCCGACATTGATTACGGCGAGCTGCGTATTTATCCTGGTAACTACGAGAAGTTTTTAGATGCTGCGGGCCTACAACGCGAGCAACTTTTAGCTGAAAATGCTAAAAAGAGTGCTGAAATTGACGAGCTACAAGACTTTGTTAACCGTTTTGGTGCTAACGCTTCTAAAGCTAAACAAGCAAGTTCGCGCGCTAAAAAAATGGATAAAATTAAGCTTGATGAAGTTAAATCTTCAAGCCGTATGAGCCCATCACTTTCGTTTGACGAAGGTAAAAAAATGTACCGCCAAGCGCTTGAAGTTAATAAGCTTGGCCATGGTTTTGATGGCGAAACATTATTTACTGGTGGCGACTTACTACTAGAAGCTGGCGCTAAGCTTGCTGTAATTGGCGAAAATGGTGTGGGTAAAACTACATTTTTACGCTGTTTAGTAGACGAGCTTAAAAGTAATGAAGGCGAAATTAAATGGTCTGAAAATGCGACCTTTGGTTATTGCCCGCAAGACAGCACTAAAGATTTTGAAAACGATTTAACGTTGTTTGATTGGATGTCGCAATGGCGTACAGCTAAGCACAACGATTTAATGGTTCGTGGCATGTTAGGCCGTTTGTTGTTTACAGCAGACGATTCAAACAAAAAAGCGCGTAACTGTTCTGGTGGTGAAAAAAACCGTCTGTTATTTGGTAAGTTAATGATGCAAGACGTTAATGTGCTTGTTATGGACGAACCAACTAACCACATGGATATGGAAGCCATTGAAGCGCTTAACAATGCGCTTAAAGACTTTGAAGGTACGCTTATTTTTGTAAGCCATGACCGCGAGTTTGTATCGTCATTAGCTACGCGTATCATTGATATTAAAGATAAAAAAGTAATCGACTTCCAAGGTACGTTTGACGAATACCTAGCAAGTTGTGAAGAGAAAAAAGCATAAACTTTTTCTAATTGCTTATAAAAACGGTGCTAAATTTAGCACCGTTTTTTTATGTGTGGAATTTGAGTTTAACTATAAAATTAATTAATAAAGGCTTAAATAAATAATTCACTAAGAGGTTAAGAGACGCTACGCTTTTAGAGTCAGTGATAAAATACTCGTTTCTGGCTTGGTTCTTCTCATTTACTCCTCTTTGGCTTCTCCTAGTGCAATAGTTTTTCAAGTAAATAATTCACTAATGATGATATAAGACGCAGCGCTTTTAAAGTAAATGATAAAATACTCGTTTTCAGGCTTGGCTCTTCTCATTTGCTCCTCTTTGGCTTCTCCTAGTGCAATAGTTTTTCAAGTAAATAATTCACTAATGGTGATATAAGACGCAGCGCTTTTAAAGTGAGTGATAAAATAAAAAAGCACTGTTTTTTTGACTTTATTTTTCTTAGTTACTGCTGCTTCGCTTTTCCTTATGCAATTAATGGCTCTTATCGCAGAGCTAATTATTCACATTATTTTATTGGTAAATACTGCATACATCACTGCTTTAAATCTAGTCATATTCTCCTGTAAGTCTTTGTCGCTTAATGCTAATGTTTATGGAGTGAGTTATTTAAAACTTTAATGGCTAAACCAAGAGGTAACTATGTCTAATTGGGTTGAAGCAACAGTAAAAAGCGTAACATGGTGGAGCGAAACGCTCTTTAGCTTAACCGTTAATGCTAATGTAGAGCCGTTTAAAGCAGGGCAATTTACAAAGCTTTCTATAATGGATGGCGACAAGCGTATTGCTCGGGCTTATTCATATGTGAATGCCCCTGAAAATCCCGATCTTGAATTTTACCTTATTAACGTTATTGACGGTTTGCTTTCTCCTCGTTTAGCTACATTACAACCTGGCGAAACCGTATTAATAGAACAACACGCAACTGGCTTTTTTACCCTTGATGAAATACCACAAAGCGATCAGCTTTGGATGTTAGGTACTGGCACTGCCATAGGGCCTTTTTTATCAATATTGCAACAGCCCGATGTGTGGAAAAAATACAAAAGCATAAACTTAGTGCATGGTGTACGTTTTAATAACGATTTAAGCTATCAAGCACTTATTAACGAGTTATTAAGAGTGTACCCCGAGCAACTCAACTATATTCCTGTTGTAAGTAGAGAAGAGCCATTACAAGGCTTAAGTGGGCGGATTACTAACGCAATTGAGAGCAACGGCTTGTTTGAACATGTAAAATTAAACCCTGAGCCTAGTAATGCACAATTTATGATTTGCGGAAACCCACAAATGGTAAAAGACACCACCGCGCTACTTCTCGATAAAAACTTTACGCGTAACCGCCGTAAAGCACCCGGTAACATTACTGTAGAGCAGTACTGGTAGGCTACAGTGGTGGTATTAACTACCCGATAACGTTAAAATTTGCTATGTTGCACCCTTATACCAATATTATCAAAAATATGATCATTCTATCGCATTAAATAACTCACTAACTGCGTTAAAAATTATTCATATAGTGTAACTATATGTCACAATTTTCGCCTTGTTATTGTGCTATTTTCTTGACGTTATAATAGATCACTTATTTAATGTAATTGGTATTACACGTGTTTAGTGTTCATTTTAGGAAAGTTATGAAACCGTTATCTATTATTTTTGCCTCGTTAATTACCACCGTTGCGCTTATTACTTACGCCGCAGAACAAAGCGAGCCTGAGCAAAAAGAGCAGCAAGTTGAAGCTCAAGCAAACGCTGAAAAACCAAAAGTTGAAGATGAGCAATCAGTAACTCAAGCCAAAGCTGACGACAAAGTAAATACGCTTGAATACAAAGCACCTGAGCTTAAAAAGCCAACAATTGATGCGACTAAACCAGACGATTCAAAGGTATTGGGTAACGAGCAGATTAAACCTACTGAAAAACCTAAAAATAAAATAGAAAAAGCAGTGGCTGTAGCCGAAGCTGAAAAAGCAGTTACGCAAGCAAAAGAAGCGCTGACAGTTAAGCAACAAACTAAAGCTAAGCAATCGCGCGAATCACTTGCGGTAGTAGAGCAGTTAGTTAAAGCGTATAACGCGCGTAACATTGAAGAGTTTCTTCGGGTATATGCCGAAGATGTTGAGTTTTATATTTTCCCTAATGAGCTATTATTTAAAGGTAAAGAAAAACTAATAGAACGTTATGGGCTAATGTTTAAAAAGTTAAAGTGTATTCACTCATCACCAATTAAGCGCATAGTCCACGGTGATATAGTGATTGATCACGAACTATCAGAAACCTGCTCAACTGACGAAAAGGTAGTTGATAAACGCTCAGAACTTATTTCGAGTTACCAAATTAAAGATGGAAAAATAGTACGCGTACTGTTTTTTAGATAAAGGCTTTATATGCAAATAAATGACGACAAAAAAATTCGCTTAATGTATCGCATCGAGCCCGGTTGCCTTGGCCCTAAGGGTGCTGAGCATGTTGAAGATTTTTGTCGTTTTGCAAATAAACATATTAAGTCACCATTTTATGGCCAATTTGTATTTTTACCTCGTTACGATAAAGCCATAGACGAGCGACAATATAGCGTTAACAGCCGTAATTTATCCCTTGTGCAGGCTCGAGCTTACTTAAAGCACTTTGATATTAATATTGAAGAATTTGAAGAACAACTCGACGAGCTCCTCACTAAAGCGATTGATTTATACTTTAAGCGATAGCGTTTAATTGCTGTTGCTTAGGTATTCTCCCCCTCCGCAATACGTTTTTATTTTAATTATTATTAAAAATATAAGTAATTTCTTTCACAAAGATAAAGTAATCAGTAATAACTGAGAAAAACCAGATCAGCCAATATGTATCACTTACTTTAAAAGCGCAGCGCCTCTTAACCTCTTTGTGGATAATTCGCCCTTTAAAAGCTTTTATTTGCACAATGAGAAGTAAAAGAGGAGTAAATGAGAAAGCCAAAAACAGTATTTTTATGTTTTATAACTACTCTAAAAGCGCAGCGCCTCTTAACCTCTTTGTGAATTAATTAGCTCTTTAAAAGCTTTTATTTGCACAATGAGAAGTAAAAGAGGAGTAAATGAGAAAAGCTAAAAACAAAAACCAGTATATTTATGTTTTATCACTACTCTAAAAGCGCAGCGTCTCTTAAGCTCTTTGTGAATTAATTAACTAAATATTTTAAAAGCCCTAAAAACAAAAAAAGCGGTGTTAATTTTAACACCGCTTAATGCGAAATATATTTAGCTATATACTTTAGTAAGCTTGGGTTACAACATAGGTTTTATAACATCAAACACAGCTTCTATATGGTCGTCTCTGTCGTTTAGTGCCGCTATGTAACGGTACTTTTTGCCGCCTGCGTTTTCGAATATTTCACGATTTTCGCCTTCTAGCTCTTCAAGTGTTTCTAGGCAGTCGGCGCTAAAAGCAGGACTGATAATGGCTACATCGGTAATACCCTCATCAGGCAGGGCTTCAAGCGTTGCATCGGTATATGGCTTTAACCACTCGGCTTTACCAAATCGACTTTGAAAAGTACTAATTACTTTGTCTTTATCAAGACCTAGTTTTTCTACAACTAAGCGCGTGGTTTGTAAACATAGGCAATGGTACGGATCGCCGCGCTCTAAAAATAGTTTAGGCATACCGTGATACGAAAAAACAATTTTTTGTGGCATACCATTCGCTTCTAAATCCTCACTAATACTATTAGCAAGTGACTCAATATAACGGGTGTTTTTATGATAGCCATTAATAAAATGCAGCTCTGGCACCCAGCGCCATTTACGCAGTACGCTCGATACAGCATCGAACGTTGAACCCGTGGTTGGGCTAGAATATTGCGGATACATTGGCAATATAATAATACGCGTTAAGCCTTTATCACGAAGCTCCTCAAGGCCGGCCTCTATTGAGGGATTACCATAGCGCATAGCCATTACTACTTCGGTATTGGTATAACCTTGCTCTTTTAATAAGGTATTTAGCTTTACGCTTTGTTGGCGAGTGATGTGAGTAAGCGGTGAGCCATTTTCGGTCCATATACTTTCGTATAATTTAGCCGAACGCTTAGGGCGCACACGCAAAATAATGCCATGTAAAATTATCATCCATACTAGGCGTGGTATTTCTACAATGCGTGGATCTGATAAAAACTCACGTAAGTATATACGAAGCGCAGCAGCTGTTGGTGCATCAGGGCTACCTAGGTTAGTAAGCAGTATTCCCGTTTTTTGGTTAAAACGCCCATCATGGGGATTGTCAGTAACCGCAGAAAATCGCGACACAGAGTGCTCCTTCAAGCAAATTCAATAATGTATTTTATGCACATTGTAACGAAAAAAACTGCCGTTTAGATCAATCATTTAGCAGTTTTAACCATAATTCTAAATGGGGCTGGTTTTTTAGATTCTAGTTGTTGCAGTTTTTCTATTGATTTGCGGCTAAATACATGACCTTTAGGCAGCAACATTATACCCGAATGGCTGTGCAGAGCATGGCCGAGTATCATTTGATCTTTAAGCTCATGGGCATTACAAATTAGTACTGATCCTGCTGAACTTTTTTGTTCGTGTAGTTTTGCATGGCTTGCTTCAAGCGCACGAACTATTTTAGGGTGGTAAAACGAACCACTATAAAGTTTTACACTTTCGAGTGCATCCTCATGGCGCTGCTTTTCATCGCTTGCATTGCTCTGCTCAAACGCATCCCAGTAATCGCGCGCTAACCCTAATACCATAGCCCCTATCGGTATGTCGTTTCCAGCAAGGCCTTTGGGCATTCCATTTCCGTTAAAACGTTCAAACTGATAATAAATAGCATCCGATAAATCGTGTAAATGTATTGCTGGCATTAGCATTAATTGTGCTGTACTTGGATGAGTATAAAAGGTCTTACGTTGTTGCTCATTTAACCGATTTAGCGGTTTTTTATAAAGTTCAGGGTCCATAGCAAGCAAACCTATTTGTGCTAAATAACCAGCCATTGGGGCAAGATCGATGCTTTTTTGCGACAGGTTTAAGTAAAGCGCTATTTGTGTGCAGGTATTTGCAATATTTTGTGCTTTGTTGCCATCAAGATAAGGGTTTGCGTTAACAAAATTATATAGCAGCTCAACGGTTGATTTGTGCTCTTGTTTTTCGCGTTCGTTGGCGTCTTCAAGCTTTTTTAAAACTTGTTTAATTTGTAAGGTGCGTTTTTCTACTCGTTGCTCTAACGTGTTATTTAGCTCAAGTAGTTCTTGGTTTTGCGCCTTAACTTGTGTTTCTAATTTTTTGTTTTGCTTTTTTAGCGCAAATTTTTCTAGGCTATCTTTAATGCTTCGAAGTAATAAGTCGTTTTGCCATGGTTTTTGAATATAACCATTTATTTGCCCTTGGTTAACAGCCGCTAGGGTTGTTTGTATATCGGCGTAACCGGTTAATAAAATGCGTTGAGTGTCGGGTGCCAGAGCACGCGCTTTTTCTAAAAACTCGGCACCGTTCATTACTGGCATCCGCATGTCGCTAATAATTAAACCAAATTCATGATTTTTAAAAAGTGTTAATGCGTTTTGCGGATTATCGCAAACAATAACCGTTAAGCCATTTACTTCAAGTAGTCGTGTTAACGTACGTAGTACTATTTCGTCATCATCAATACAAAGTACATCAATCTGATTCATTTGTGTGTTTGGTGTTGCTTGAGTCATTGCGCCGCCTTTAAATTACTTCTGGCTAAATAATAGCTTAAAAAAACATCCGTGACCTGTTTATGCTTACCTTTTATATAGAGTAGGAGTCACCTAATGTGGTTATTATCTATAAGTAGATAAATGCTCACACTAAAGTTGCAAATTTGCATGTAGACGACTAAACGTTAAGTATAAAGTTATCTATATGGATGAAAGGAATGAATGGATCAGATGGTAATTTTGAACGTGCTTTTTTAAACGAACAAAAGCTGCGCTTGGCCGCAGAACAATTACTCAAAGATAAAAGCACCGTTTTAGTTGCCATAAATAATGAATTACAAAAAAAAGTAGCCGATTTAGAACACCAGCAAATGCTGTTTGTGCAAACCGAAAAAATGGCGACCTTAGGAACGCTTTGTGCAGGCGTAGCCCACGAAATAAATACCCCGCTTGCCTATGCAATGAGTAATATTGAAAGCTTACAAAACTCTACCCCTTTGCTCATCACGCTGCTAAAACTTAACGAGCAATACTTAAATAACGAAATTAAAGAGAGCCGTTTTAAACACGAAATCGACATACTCAATTTACAGTATCCGTATGCGTGGCTTTATAACAATTTGCAGGGACAAGTTAACGACAGCGTTGAAGGACTCAAACGAATAAAACAAATTGTGCATGACTTATTAAACTTTGCCCACCCCTCCTCCTCGCAAGATAAGCAACTAACCGATGTAACAACGGGTGCTAATAATGCTTTAAGATTATTAAGTAACAAACTCAAACTATGCGAGATAAAAACGCGATTTGAACCACTACCACTTATTTGGTGCAATTTATCGTCAATTAATCAAATTTTTGTAAATTTATTAATGAACGCTTGGCAAGCATGCGAGCTTGATTTAGAAAAAGGCTGCATTATTGAGGTGAGTATTTTTGAACAAGGCACAAATATATGTATTGAGGTAAAAGATAATGGCTGTGGAATGAGTGAAGACACAATAGCACATATGTTTGACCCTTTTTATACAACAAAAGAAGTTGGTGAAGGTACCGGTATGGGTATGACACTTGTATACGCTATGGTGAGCGATCATGGTGGAAAAATAGAAGTTAACAGCACATTAGGGACAGGTACGACCATCCGCTGCCTATTACCTTTAAAAGCGTAAACAAACGAGCAAAACCACAATGTAAATAAAAAGTTAATAGATCTTTTTTTGAAGTTTAATGCCCTTGCAGCATGTATTTTAATCGATTAAAGGTGGTTTTTTCTTATCTTGAAATTTATTTGCATACTTAGACCAAATATTTAGTTTTTTTCATTTCTTTTTGTTTGCATATGTTGCTAGGATGTTTGCAACAGGTTATGAGCATCATAACCACACACATATTATAAGAACACAAAAAAACAGGGTCGTCACTATGCCAACATACCGTTTAAACACACTTGCTGTAGCCGTTGCTTTCGCGTTTAGCGCACCAAGCATTGTTAACGCAGAAGAAGCACCAGTGCAAGCTGCTAAAAACATTGAGCAAATATCTGTATTAGGATCGCGTGTATCTAACCGTACTTCTACTGAGTCTTCTTCTCCTATTGATTTAATTGACGCAGATGATTTAACCAAAGGTGGCTTTACCGAGCTTGGCCAAAGCCTGCAAGCGACAGCGCCTTCATTTAACTTTTCGCGTACACAAGTATCTGACGGTTCTGATTTATTTAGACCCGCCACACTTCGTGGCTTACAGCCAGATCAAACCCTTGTATTAGTAAATGGTAAACGTCGCCATAACCAATCAATTTTTGGCCTTAACGGTACGGTTGGCGCAGGCGCTGCGGGTACCGATATGAATGCCATTCCGCTAACGGCCCTTAAAGGCGTTGAAGTATTACGCGATGGCGCAGCGGCGCAATATGGCTCTGATGCTATTGCAGGCGTAATTAACTTATCTCTTAATAACTCAACCGGTATTACAACGGGTTTTGTACAATACGGCGGCACAAGTGAAGGTGACGGCGACACTATTTCAGCAGGTTTAAACCGTGGTTTTGAATTAGGCAACGAAGGCGGCTTTATTAACCTATCGCTTGAGTACCGTGATGCCGATGGCACTAACCGCGCCGAGCGTGATACGGGTGGTTCGCTTAATGTTGAACCAGGTACGTTAAGTGAAGACGTACGCTGGGGCCAAGGTAACTCAGAAAGTGAATTTACGTCGTTATTTTACAACATGGCATTACCAATGGGCGACGGCGAGCTTTACTCGTTTGGTGGCTACTCTGAGCGCACGGCGCTGGGTAATGGTTTTTACCGTAATTTTAACGAAGCGTCTAAAAACGTAACCCAAGTATATAGCGATGGTTTTTTACCGCGCATATATAACGAAGCACAAGATATTTCAGTCGCGCTTGGTTTTAAAGGCGATATAAACACAGATTGGAATTACGATGTATCGGCCGTTTATGGTGAAAACCAATACGACTTTACATCACGTAATACATTAAACGCTTCTTACGCGGCTGAGTATTTATTTAACAACCCAAGTGCAAGCGATGCCGATATTGCAGCAAACTCAGGCCCTAGTGGCGGTTACTCAGGTGGTTTTAGGTTTGATCAAACAACGCTTAACCTTGATGTAAACGGTATTGTAGATATTGGCCGTGGTGAACCTTTATATGTAACAGTAGGCGCTGAATATCGTAAAGAAAACTACGAAATAGTACCTGGCGATGAAGCATCATACGCCTGTGGACTAGCAAATATGGATACCTCGTACCCATCAGTAAACGATCCAGACCAATTTGCACAGTGTGGTTTTCAGGCTTATAACGGCCTACGCCCTGAAGCGGCTAACGACAGCGACCGTAACAGCTACGCAGTTTATGTAGACGTAGAAACAATGATCACCGACGCATGGAACGTAAGTGGTGCGCTACGTTATGAAGATTTCTCAGATGCTGGGGATGATTTAATTGGTAAATTAGCAACACGTTATGAATTTTCAGATGACTTTGCAGTTCGTGGTGCGGTATCTACTGGTTTTAGAGCGCCATCACTTCAACAAAGTGGTTATACAGCCTTTACAACTAACTTAGGTTCAGACGGCACATTAACGCAATCGTTCACTGCAAACACCGGTACAGCCTTCCCAAGTGCGTTAGGCGTAGATAGCTTAGAGCTTGAAACTTCAACAAACTACAGTGCTGGTTTTGTTTACGATGTAACAAGCGAGCTTTCACTAACGGTTGATTTTTACCGCGTAGAAATTGAAGACCGTATTACGCTTGGCAGCTTACTTACGGCTGACGACGTATCGTTTAGCTCAGACGCTGTAGCAGCGCTACAAGCAACAGGAGCAGTGCAAGCTAACTACTTCTCAAACTCGGTTGATTCTACTACGCAAGGTGTTGATATTATTGCATCGTACCGCACTGAAGTTGAAGGCGGCAATTTAGGAGTAACCTTTGCGGGTAACCTAAACGATACTAAAATTGACGGCGTAAATGCTGAAGACGGTATTCCTGAAGCGGTTGCTTTTGATGATTTACAACGTAGCTTTTTTACCGACGGACAACCTAGTGAACGTGCAACGCTTACGTTTGACTACGAACGCGATGCCTACACATCAACCATTCGCTTTAACTACTTTGGCGAAACAGACGTAAAATACTTTGGTAACGACCATATTTCATTACCAGGTGAGCTTTCGCCTACCGGTTCGTTTAAACCAACAAGTACGGTTGAATCTGCTGTGTTAGTTGACTTAAACGTGAGCTACCAAATTAACGACATGTTTGCGCTTTCGGTAGGTGCCGATAACGTATTTGACGAAACGCCAGACGAGCTAGGCGACGACGAAGTACTTAACTTTATCACCAACGGTGCATTTAAATACCCTGTACGCGCATTACCATACGGTTTTGACGGCAGAACGTACTACGCAAAAGTAAGCTTTAGTTTTTAATTTATAAAGCAAACTAAAGTAATATTAAGCGCAGTTATTAACTGCGCTTTTTTTATGCTTTTTTATTATTAAAAAAGTACCTTTTGGGCATTAAAAATACTTGCGCGGTTGAAAATTAAGCCTACAATCGCCATCTCTAAAATAGGCCAACATAAAAGCCTCTTTATTATTTAACTTAAAATAACCATTAGTTGATAGGAAATATATGACTAAAAAATCTAAAGCAAAAACCGCAAGCAACAGCGCGGTAGATACAGGGCGAGGCGTTATAAACCACAATGCACTAGCAGCGTTGGTCACCTCTAAATTATTTAAACCACAAGTGGTTAAAGCTAAAAAAGGCAAAGGCTCGTTTAAACGCAGCAACAAACATTCAGGACAAGAGTCCTATTTAATCGCGGCTTAAATAGCACCGATCAAATAGGGCTTTTGAATATAGTAAGCGAGGTTTTACACCTCGTTTTTACTTTTAAAGCATACAAGCCACGTTACATAAGCGCGAAATAAATTCGCACCTACGGGTTTGGTGTTTGCAAGATGTAGGTGAGGTTTTATACCTCGCGTTCACTTTTAGTTCTTTATTACTTTAACTCCCAAGCTATCCTCTAAAAGCGCAGCGCCTCTAAACCTCTTTGTGAATAACAGCCCTTAAAAATATGCATGCACAAAGAGAAGAAAAAGAGGAGTAAATGAGAAGACAAAGTCCATTTGTTTAAGTTATATGATATTTCACCACCGAGCTCACCGAGGCGCTGTGCGCTACACAGAGAAAACACGAGTAATGGTTAGTCACTGCTCCTTGTTTTCTCCTTCACTTATCGGTGGTGATTTAATTACTTGTTTACTAATGCATCCGACTAAATGTAAAAGCAAAGCGTCTCATGATATTTTATTATTTTAACTCGAAAGCTATTCTCTAAAAGCGCAGCGCCTCTAAACCTCCTTGTGAATAACAGCCCTTAAAAATATGCATGCACAAAGAGAAGAAAAAGAGGAGTAAATGAGAAGACAAAATCAATTGGTTTAAGTTATATGATATTTCACCACCGAGCTCACCGAGGCGCTGTGCGCTACACAGAGAAAGCACGAGTAATGGTTAGTCACTGCTCCTTGTTTTCTCCTTCACTTCTCGGTGGTGATTTAATTACTTGTTTACTAATGCATCCGACTAAATGTAAAAGCGGTGCTTTTAAACGCCAGCAAGCTGCGCGTCTTGTATCTCTCATTGATAAATGATTAGCTATCATTTATCACATCGAAGTCAGTGAGCTTGCCTGTGCGTCTAGTATTTAATACTGCTCCGTAGATAAGGCCCTGACTTTCTATTCTCAGAAACTGAATGGTATCTAAGCACACTTTTTTTAAGTAGATGCTGTATGTACAAGGGGAGTAAGTAGAGATGATGTTTATCGGCATTGATATTAGTAAAGAGAAGATTGATTTATCGTGGTTGAGAGACCAGCTTACAAATAAAATTAAAACAAAAGTCTTTAAAAACAAGCGCCAAGACTTTGTAATAATAGAAAAATGGCTTTTAAATACAACTAAAAGCGCTGCTAGTGAGCTCGTTATCACCCTCGAACCAACGGGTGTTTATCATGAAGCGCTGATGTATTTTTTACACGAGCAAGGCTTTAATATTATTTTAGCGAACCCAGGTAAAGCTAAAAAGTATGCAGACGCTTTAAACATAATTCACAAAACAGACAAATCTGATGCAACGATGCTTGCTCATTACGGCTGTGCTAAGCACGCAGTCGTTAGTTATTGGCAACCTGATGCATTAGAAGTTAGAGAGCTTAAAGCCCTTATCCGTCGTTTAGATGCGCTTGAGAGTAACCGACAACGAGAAGCTAACCGATTAGAAGCAAGTGAATTCAGCAACGTTTCAGCACGTGTTTGCCAATCGATAAAAGTGACTATCGCGTTTTTAGACGATGAAATTAAACAGCTTAAATCTGACATTGATAACCACATAGATAATGAACCTGATTTAAAAAGAAACAGGAAACTACTTGAGTCTATCCCTGGCATAGGGCCCGTATTATCGAGAGAGCTGACGTATTTATTCGCCGCTAAAAAATTTAATAAAGCCAAAGAAGCGGCGGCTTATTGTGGATTAATCCCACGGCATAATGAATCGGGTAAATTAAAAGGGCGAACATCAATCAGTAAACTTGGGCCAGCCAGAATTCGATGCAAACTTTATATGGCAGCCATTGTCGCCGGGCAATGGAATAAAACAATAAAGAGACACAAGTTAACGTTAATAAATAATGGTAAAACACCGATGCAAGCTGTGTGTGCAAATATGCGAAAGCTAATTCATATATGTTTTGGTGTAATAAAAAACCAGGAAGCGTTTAAGCTCCAAGAAAGTTAAATACGACCTTGAAGCTTAAAATGAGAGATGGTATCTACAGGTGCTTATACTCAAGTTAGAAGTGTAGTTTCTAACCTTTGAAACTATTATTTTTAACTGTTTGTGATGGGTTTTCACCAAATAGTTGCGTGTAATCTTTAGCAAATTGTCCCGCATGCCAAAATCCCCAATTGGCTGCTATTACTGAAATTGGCTTATCTTGGTTTAATTTTTTTAGTTCCCGCCTTACATTATTTAAACGTGTTAAACGTAAAAACCGCAAAGGGTTAATTCCTAAAATACTCTCAAAACTATATTGAAGTGTGCGCCTACTTACAAAGGCAAGCTCGCACAGCTCGGTTATGGTTATTGGGTTTTGTGGATTTGTGGCCACGTAATCTTTTACTTTATCTACTACGGCTTTTCTATGTTTATAACTTGGCGCAATATTTTGTTGTGGATTATCTGCCTGTAATAAGTGTAGTGCCAACATGTTTAGCATATCTTGTTGCGATTCGGTTTTAAGTCCAAAGCCCTTGCCTACAACCATGCTATTAATTATTTGCCTTGCCGTTTGCAATGATGAGTTGCTTACCGATAAGCGAGCTGATTGGGCAGATGATAGGTTTTTCAATGTTACGCCTTGTAGCTGCGCCATATATTCAATTGAATTCCAATCGATTACCAAACCATAAATATTAAATTGCTCAGGGGTTATCAGCTCAAAGTCATTATCACTTGTACGGCACATAAATTGATTACTTGCCACACTTAGACCATTAATCTTACTTTGCTGCGACTGACAAGGAATGCCAAGCCAAACAGAATTGGGGGCGATGTTACATTGCTGACGAAGCGCTCGCTCGGTGTATTCTTTAAACACATGAATATTGACGTAATCTGTTTCTTCAATAAAACCATAAAAGCTGCCGTCGCTCATTTGATCGTATTTTTGCTGCCATTGAGTAAGGCTATGCGCTTGCTCGTCTATATCGTGTGTTTGCACCTTGCTCTTTAGTGGTGCGTTATAGCTACTTTGCTGCGCCATATAGGGGATGCTCTTTTTCGTTACACTTTTATTATGGTTAAGTTAACACCGCTTTGCGTATGTAACCAATTGAATTGGATTAATAAATAATCTTTTGCCGAAATTCGATAGTTACTTGGTACAAAATAAGCTGTCTTGTAACTATTGAAAATTGATTTATAGCTAAAGATGCAGCAAAACCTATACCAAGGTTTATCATATTAGTTATGTGGAGTAAATCATGGGGCAAGCGTACAGTTACACTTTAGGTACACATACTTATAAATTCAATAACTTAGCCCAGTTAATGGCTAAAGCAACGCCACAGCGTTCAGGTGATCGCTTAGCGGGCGTAATTGCACAATCAGCACAAGAACGTGCTGTGGCACAAATGACATTGGCCGATGTACCTCTTAAAACATTTTTAAATGAGGTACTTATTCCCTACGAAGATGACGAAATTACACGCTTAATTATTGACGAGCACGATGCCAATGCCTTTATAGCTATTGCACATTTAACCGTAGGTGATTTTCGTAATTGGCTTTTAAGCGACTTTGCAACACCCGCTGTACTTGCAAGTATAAGGCAAGGTATTACGCCTGAAATGGCTGCTGCTGTTAGCAAAATAATGCGCAATCAAGATCTCATATTAATTGCTAAAAAGTGCCATGTTACAAGTGCTTTTAGAAACACTATTGGCCTTCCTGGGCATTTATCTACACGTTTACAACCAAATCATCCAACTGACGATATTAACGGTATTGCTGCATGCATGCTTGATGGACTGCTATACGGTAATGGCGATGCCGTAATAGGTATAAACCCAGCAACCGACAACGTTGCCCAGGCCATTAAATTAATGACATTAATGGATGATGTTATTCAAAAATACGCCATACCGACGCAAAGCTGTGTGCTTACCCATGTTACTAACACTATTGAATGTATAGAAGCTGGCGCACCGGTTGATTTGGTATTTCAGTCGATTGGCGGCACGGAGGCTACTAACTCAAGTTTTGGTTTTAATTTAAATACCTTAGCTGAAGCGCAAGATGCCGCTTTGAGTTTAAAGCGCGGCACTGTTGGCAATAATGTAATGTATTTTGAAACTGGGCAAGGCAGTTCGCTTTCAGCAAATGCGCATCATGGGCTTGATCAGCAAACGTGTGAAGCTCGCGCTTATGCAGTTGCTCGTAAGTTTGATCCGTTACTGGTTAATACCGTGGTGGGGTTTATTGGCCCTGAATATTTGTTTGATGGTAAAGAAATTACCCGAGCAGGACTTGAGGATCACTTTTGCGCTAAGTTACTAGGCATACCGATGGGGTGCGACGTGTGTTACACCAATCATGCAGAGGCCGATCAAAACGATATGGATAATTTGCTAACGCTATTAGGTGTTGCAGGTTGCTCGTTTGTAATGGGAATACCTGGCTCTGACGATATTATGCTTAACTACCAAACTACGTCGTTTCATGATGCATTATATGTGCGTCGAGTTCTTGGCTCTAGACCCGCCCCTGAGTTTGAAGCATGGCTAAGCAAAATGAAAATTATGCAAAGCACTACCGACATCACACTTTCAGATACCTTGCCCCCCGCTTTTGCTAAACCTCTGGGTGCAATTGCTGGAGGTGGCTCATGAAATCACGTTCAAAACCGACCACTCCATTAGATAACTCAGTAAATGAGCATAAAAATAACGGTAATGTAGTGCACAACCCTTGGAGTGATTTACGGCGTTTCACCGACGCCCGTATTGGGCTTGGTCGCGCTGGTATAAGTTTGCCAACCTCAGAAATGCTGGCTTTTCAGCTATCTCATGCACAAGCGCGTGATGCGGTGAGTTTTCCGCTTGATATTAACGAAATGACTGAGCAACTAGGCAGTATTAGTGCTCTAAAAGAGGTTGCCCCTCCCCTGCATTTACACAGCCAAGCCGTTGACAGGGTTACTTACCTTCAGCGACCCGATTTAGGCCGCAAACTTGATGAAAATGGTAGGCAAGTACTTCTCAGCTATATGAATAAACAAAAACACACTACGCAGGTTAAATACGATTTAGCGATTGTAGTGGTTGATGGACTTTCGTCGTTGGCGGTACAAAAAAATGCATACCCATTTATAACAGAGCTATTAACGCACCTTACAACAGACAAGCAATTTAAAATTGCTCCCATTACTTTGGTTGAGCAAGGGCGAGTAGCGATTGGCGACGATATAGGTGAGCTGCTAAATGCGCAGGTGGTTATGGTGTTAATAGGAGAGCGCCCAGGACTTAGTTCGCCAGATAGCCTTGGCTTGTATTTAACATGGGAGCCCAAAACAGGACTTAACGATGCATGTCGTAATTGCATATCGAATATTCGCCCTGCAGGCCTACCTTATACAGAAGCGGCGAGACGCGCACTGTACTTATTACGTGAAGCTAAAAAACTGAAACTAACTGGGGTTAATTTAAAAGACCGCACACAAGATGATGTAATTGAGCATCAGGTTTCAACCACTAACTTTTTAATTGCTGAGTAATTTTAATTAAAAACACATGAAATAAAAAAATAAAAACTAAACATCAACGGAGAAAGGTTATGTCTACTAATAATAATACAGAGTACCTTGCTAAAAGACAGTTAAAACGTGGTACTGCGGGGTGGTTATTGCTCGCAGGTTTGGGTGTGTCGTATGTAATATCGGGTGACTTTGCAGGCTGGAACTTTGGTATCGCCGAAGCCGGTTGGGGTGGTTTTGCCATTGCTGCAGTATTAATGGCGGTTATGTATTTAGCGCTTGTACTATCGCTTGCTGAAATGTCAGCTGCAATACCTGCTGCAGGCGGTGGTTATAGTTTTGCGCGTCAAGCTATGGGGCCAGCGGGAGGCTATTTAACCGGGCTTGCCGTATTAATTGAATATGCCTTAGCACCCGCTGCTATTGTTATTTTTATTGGTTCGGCAGTTGAAGCCCTCACCGGGTTTAATGGCCCATGGGTATATGCATTATTTTACTTACTATTTGTGGGAATTCATTTAGCAGGCGTAGGAGAAGCGCTTAAAGTAATGATGGTAATAAGTGGTTTAGCGGTATTAGCTATTATTGCAACGGCTTTTGTTTTAATCACAAATTTTGATGCATCGCGCTTATTTGACGTCCCCGTAACCGATGCGGTGGGAGCCAGTGAGTTTTTACCTTTAGGTTGGTACGGGGTTTGGGCTGCATTACCGTTTGCCATGTGGTTATTTTTAGCGGTTGAAGGTGTACCGCTTGCTGCTGAAGAAGCAAAAGATCCCGCTAAAGATGTGCCAAAAGGCATTATTGGTGCAATGATCTTTTTGTTATTTACTGCTTTTTTAGTTGTTGTTTTAGTACCTGGTGCTGGCGGTGCTGCTGCAATGGGGGCAAGTGCTGTACCTTTAGTTGATGCATTAAATGCATCCGGTAGTGAGGGCTTAGCAACCGTTGTAAATATATTAGGGCTTGCGGGTTTAGTTGCTTCGTTTTTCTCTATTATTTATGGTTATAGTCGCTTAGTGTTTGCTCTATCTAGAGCCGGTTATTTACCTCGTTCGTTGTCTATTACGACTAATCGCAAAGTGCCAGCACGTGCGTTGATTGTACCGGCAGTATTTGGCTTTTTAGTATCACTCAGTGGTGAGGGTGATTTAATACTTGCAATGGCTGTAGTAGGTGCAACGCTCTCATATGCATTAATGGCGCTAAGCCATATTTTACTTCGCGTTAAACAACCTGATTTGCCTCGCCCGTACAAAACTCCAGGTGGCGTAGTTACGTCAAGTATTGCTTTAGTACTTTCGCTTATAGCATTAACGGGTGTGTATGCGTTTGACCCTCCTGCATTTTTATACACTATGGTGCTGTTTATTGTGGGCGCCGCATATTACTTTGGCTATAGCTCAAAACACTTAGTTGCTAAAAGCGCTGATGAAGAGTTTGCAATGTTGGCAAATGCAGAATCTGATTTAGAAATGGCTAAGTAGGTATTAATAGTTATTAAATATAAGTGAGGCTACCCCTCACTTATATTTTTATACGTACAATACGATGTAAAAATGGTGCCTGCATGTAGGCATCAAGTCCCTTATCTACTTTATTAATACCGTTTAAAACTAAAACTTTATGTTGCCGCGTAGCGCTTTGTTTTGCCCGTGTTTAGTTTTTTTGTCCATGCGCTTTCGCTGTGAATTACGGCTAGGCTTGGTGGCACGACGCGCTTTATTAACAACGGTAGCACTAAGAATTAAATCTTTTAAGCGCTTAAGGGCATCTTCTCGGTTTAGCTCTTGAGTACGATGGCTTTGCGCTTTAATTATTAAAACGCCCTCTTTGGTAATTCTTGTATCATTTAAGGCTAGCAAACGCTCTTTATAAAAATCAGGTAATTTAGAGCGGTTAATATCAAAGCGTAAATGAATTGCACTTGCGACTTTGTTAACATTTTGACCACCGGCACCTTGCGAACGAATAGCCGTTAGCTCTAGTTCCCATTCATCGATAGTGACAGTATTTGAAATTGTTAACATTGTGTTCAGCTCTATTTGTCAAAAATGTATTATATCATCAGTACATTAGCTTGTGGTGAATGAACTAAATTCTTAGAACTTAAATAAATTCTCATAAATTGTACTATAAAATCAGCCAATATATTATTTTGTGTTGGCAAGTGTTGCTTATTAGTTTCTAATTGGCACAACTTTAATACTAGGAAATGCTCAATGAAAAAAATACTTGTATCACTTAGCTTATTAGCAATGAGTTTCTCAAGCCTTGCAGTAGATATTAACGAAGGTCAACTTCAAAGCTATATGAAAGCACTGCCAGCTGTAACGAGCTGGGCAAGCAGCCAAGAGTCTTTAAAAGACTTAGACTTAGCAAGTATGTTAGGTGGTTCTGCAGATCAAAGTGTTGACGAGCAAAGCTCTCTAGCTAATAGCGCACTAAGCATGATTAAAGAGCAAGACCTATACAAAAGCTTCGCGGGTGTTACAGGGCGCTACGGCTTTACACCAGAGCAACTAGTAACTGTAGGTTCTGAAGTATCAATGGCTTATATCGAAAACCTTAAATCGGGTTTATCTGCTGATAATCAAGAAACAGCGAATAAAGTAATGGGCGGTTTTCAAAGTATGAAAAGTGCTAAAGATAAAGGCGCTAGTTCGTTAATGGGTTCGTTTGGTAAATCGTCAAGCGCAGCTGAGGAGTCTACAGAGTCTTTAGTAAGCGAAAGCAACCTTGAACTTGTGAGCGAATACATGCCACAACTACAAAAGCTTTTTGCACTTCTATAAGTTTTATTGTTTTATAAGAAGGTGGCTTTTGCCGCCTTTTTTAATGCCTAATTTTTATATGACTTAGATAAATTACAATATTTTATAAGTAATACTGACCGGGACTATATGCAAAAACGGGGGAGTAAATTATTACTCCCCCGTTTTTATTTAGCGTACAGATTATTTAATATCGAATCTGTCTGCGTTCATTACTTTTACCCATGCATTTACAAAGTCATGTACAAAGCGCTCTTTGTTGTCGTCTTGTGCATAAAACTCAGCAAGTGCGCGCAATATAGAGTTTGATCCAAATACTAAATCAACGCGTGTTGCAGTCCATTTAGTAGTGCCACTTTTACGGTCTACTATATTGTATAAACCTTTTTGAGTTGGCTCCCAACGGTTTGACATGTCAGTTAAGTTTACAAAGAAGTCGTTGGTTAATGAGCCTACGCTATTTGTAAATACACCATGCTCGCTGCCAGCATAGTTAGTACCTAGTACTCGCATCCCACCAATAAGTACCGACATTTCTGGTGCACTTAATCCCATTAGTTGGCTGCGCTCTAGTAATAACTCCTCCGCTGATACTGCGTAATCTTTTTTCAGCCAGTTTCTAAAACCATCGTGAATGGGTTCTAGTACATCAAACGATTCTGCATCAGTCATTTCGTCTGTTGCATCTCCACGTCCTGGAGCAAACGGCACGTTTACATCAACACCGGCTTGTTTTGCAGCTTGTTCTACGGCTGCTGTACCACCTAAAACAATTAAGTCGGCGATGCTAACAGGTTTACTCAAGCCAGCCTGCACTTTTTCAAGCGCACTAAGTACTGATGCTAAACGTTCTGGCTCATTACCTTGCCAATCTTTTTGCGGTGCTAAACGAATGCGTGCACCATTTGCGCCGCCACGTTTATCAGAACCACGATAAGTACGTGCGCTATCCCAAGCTGTATTTATTAAATCAGCGGCACTAACACCACAATTTAATAATGTCGTTTTTAAATTGCTAATTTCGTCGTCTGTTAATGTGTAATCAACGGTTGGAATTGGATCTTGCCAAATTAAGTCTTCGCTTGGTACGTCAGCACCTAAGTAACATGATTTAGGGCCTAAATCGCGGTGAGTTAGTTTAAACCAGGCACGTGCAAACACGTCTGAAAAGTAGTCAAAGTCGTTATAAAAACGCTCAATAATTTTACGGTACGTTGGGTCCACTTTCATGGCCATATCAGCATCTGTCATCATTGGGTTTAAACGAATTGATGAATCTTCTACATCGACAGGTTTGTCTTCTTCTTTAATATTAATAGGCTCCCACTGATGAGCGCCTGCAGGGCTTTTAGTGAGTTCCCATTCGTAGGTTAATAAAAGCTTACAGTATTCGTTATCCCATTGTGTTGGGTGCGTAGTCCATGCGCCCTCTACACCTGATGTAACTGTATCGCGGCCAATCCCACGGGTTGTAGTGTTATTCCAACCAAGGCCTTGCTCGTGTACGTCAGCTGCTTCTGGTTCTGGTCCTAAGTTTTCTGCTTTGCCATTACCGTGCGCTTTACCTACTGTGTGTCCGCCTACCGTTAATGCGGCGGTTTCTTCGTCATCCATTGCCATACGTGCAAAAGTTTCGCGAATTTGGGCCGCTGTTTTAAGCGGATCAGGAATACCATTTACACCTTCAGGGTTGACATAAATTAAGCCCATTTGTACTGCGGCTAATGGATTTTCCATGGTGTCTGGTTTATCTACACTTTCGTAACGGCCGTCACTTGGCGCTAACCATTCTTTTTCGGCTCCCCAGTAAACGTCTTTTTCAGGATGCCAAATATCTTCTCGGCCGCCGGCAAAACCAAAGG
The DNA here is from genome assembly GCF_002836695.1 of Pseudoalteromonas sp. 78C3. Classification (NCBI taxonomy): domain Bacteria; kingdom Pseudomonadati; phylum Pseudomonadota; class Gammaproteobacteria; order Alteromonadales; family Pseudoalteromonadaceae; genus Pseudoalteromonas; species Pseudoalteromonas sp. 78C3. The sequence goes on along the minus strand of NZ_PJAV01000174.1, from coordinate 25,641 downwards.
TTTTTAAGCCCATTGATTCGTATGCCATGTTGCCCGCTAAAATAATTAAGTCGGCCCATGAAAGCTTGTTACCGTATTTTTTCTTTATTGGCCAAAGTAAACGGCGCGCTTTGTCGAGGTTACCGTTATCTGGCCATGAATTTAGTGGCGCAAAACGTTGATTACCTGTACCACCGCCCCCTCTACCATCGGCTAAACGGTATGAACCCGCTGAGTGCCATGCTAAACGAATCATTAAACCGCCGTAATGTCCCCAATCGGCTGGCCACCAATCTTGGCTATCGGTCATTAAGCTTTTTACGTCTGTTTTTAGCGCGTCAAGATCGATTGATTTAAATGCTTCAGCGTAATTAAAGTCGCTATTGTATGGATTTGATTTGGTGTCGTGCTGATGAAGAATGTCTAAGTTTAGGGCATTTGGCCACCAATCAGTATTGGGATTAGACGTTTTAGTATTACTGCCGTGCATGACCGGACATTGGCCTGCTTTAGGGTTGCTCATTCTGGAATCCTTATAATAGAAAAGTAAAATACTTAATCAATCAGTATTGTTGTTTATGTATTTATAACTTTTTAAAAAGTAACGGTTATTTTTATTTAATCGGCTTACTTATTATTTAGTGTGCCTGCCTAAACACTTACGTATCCTTAATATAGGCGCATAAATTATGCTACGCCAGCCTCAACATACTATTTAAAACGATTGCTCCAATTTATATTTTTGATTGGCCTTTTGCTAATGATGTATTTAACAATAGCTTTGTAATTACGTTCAAAATAATAGTAAAAATAAATCTGATGACGCTCGTGTAAGGTATTACGTAAGATAAAAAACAAATTAGTGAATTAACCTTAACCTTTTTACTAGACCTGTGATCGAATTGAAAAATTTCGGCGTAATGGTATGTGAAGGGTTTGAAAGTGGCTTTAATTTATTTAAAGCGCACATTGGAATACCCCCCTTCACCATGAAATTGTAGTTATATAGTTATAATTATAAAGGTGCATTACTTAAGCCCAATGCACCTTTACTTTATAAACCGAATACTTTGAGTATTCTTATATTTTTAACTAATTGAATTGAATTAAGTATTTGTTCATAAAGATTCAGTTAGTATGAAGTTGTTCTCCTGTGAATCCCTACGACATATTGTTGTTTTAAGCAGTTTTTGCCAGCTCATATTGAGCTGGTTTTTTTTGCCTATTTTTTCCTAAAACCACCTAAGTATTAGCAAAATGCTCATGCTTTACCCTATTATTGCTAAGCTCACTGGGCTAAAAAATTCTTACAACTATTGCTCCTATCTAAATTAGGTCAATTTTAATCCTGAAAAGTCAACGCGCCCTAGGGCGTGTTGTTCTTTGTGGATTGAAATTTGTTCAATCTAGGGGCGATTAAATCACGGCGCGAGGTTTGTAACCTAGTGGGCTAAGTAAAAACCGAGCAACAAAGAGTTAATCGTCCCTAGAAAGAACCCAAAGGGCAGCGCATGTTTGGTATTAATGCTGCGTTATCGCCTATTTATGGGGAGTAACCACACTACATAGGCTCTACCTTGCCTAAAAACCAAACATACTGTTGCAAATTCCCCCACCAAAGTTCAACACGCCCTAGTGCCATTCAGCCCTGCATGTTAAAGTTATTACAGTAATTAATTTAATTAGGCGTACCGATGCGTTATTACCTATCTACACTTTTTGTTTGTTTAACTTTTTTTTCGGGCATAGTAAATTCTGCTGAACAAAAACCAGCAGCCCCTACAGCACAACAAGAGCAACAAGCCCTCAAACAACTTAAAGAGTCTATGTTTAAACCGCTAATGGAGCGCTACATACTCGACGAACTAAAAGCCGTAAGGCAAGATCAACAAAAACTCCGTGAGGATGTAACTAAGCAAGTTACTCATGCACAGCTTGATACTGCAGATCGCGCATTAACATACACTACCGATACTATTAATAATGTATTTTTTATAATTACCGCTACGGCTTCTATTTTGGTTTTAGTGGGCTGGAACTCACTACGCGATGTTAAAAACAAAGTAGAAGATATTGTAAATACACGTGTAAGTGTAATTACCGACGAGTATGAAGACCGATTAAAAATTCTTGAAGAAAAACTACGCGTACGCTCAGAAGAAATACTCAGTAACCAAGAGCGCATATCAGTTACCAACGAGGTTCATTCGTTATGGATGCGCGCCAATTTAGAAAGTGATTTTGCGAATAAAATTGAAATATTTGATGAGATTTTAAAACGTAAACCAGAGGATGTTGAAGCCATTGCTTATAAGGCCGATGCATTATTAGAAATAAATGAAACAGCACAAGCCATTGAGTTGTGTAATCAAGCCATTGATATAGATAGTGTCTATGGTTATGCCTATTGGCAACGAGCATGTGCTTATGCACTAACACATAAGCATGCTGATGCATTAGCCGACATTAAAATGGCACTTGAATACTCTCCAAACTTACGTAATGAGCTATTACATGAGAGCGCATTTGCAAGCTTACATGACAACGACAGCTTTAATACGATAGTAGCTGGTGAAGTTGTTTAAGCACTCAGTATTTGGCCTGTATGATTAGGCGCAACATCATAAAAAAGGGCCTTGGCCCTTTTTTGTTTTTAAAGGTTAAGTTTGTTGTGTAATTAGAAGCTTTACTGCGCTCTACAAACTCTGCTCTACCGTAGAGTTAAGACCTAAAGTGATTAATTCACAAAGAGGTTTAGAGACGCTGCGCTTTTAGAGGAGAGCTTAGAAGTTAAAATAATCAGAAGTTGTGCTTCTAACATGAGCAACAAGTCATACTCTAAACTTGGTATAAACACTGCTATTCGCGCAGGTTACAAGCTTTTAAAGCAACGCTTGTACTTTTATAATGCCGAGTCAGCATTGGTTTTGCTCTTCTCATTTGCTCCTCTTTTTCTTCTCTGCGTGCATACTATTTTTTAGGGCTGTTATACACAAATAGGTTTAGAGACGCTGCGCTTTTAGAGAAGAGCTTAGAAGTTAAAATAATAAAAACAATCAGAAACTGTGCTTCTAACATGAGCAACAAGTCATACTCTAAACTTGGTATAAACACTTCTATTCGCGCAGGTTACAAGCTTTTAAAGCAACGCTTGTACTTTTATAATGCCGAGTCAGCATTGGTTTTGCTCTTCTCATTTGCTCCTCCTTTTCTTCTCTGCGTGCATATTGTTTTTTAGGGCTGTTATACACAAATAGGTTTAGAGATACTGCGCTTTTAGAGTAGTTAGCTTAAGTAATTAGAAGCTGTGCTTCGCGCGCGAGCAAGCTTAGCGCCTACAACACAGCAAATCACGTCAAAATCCGATGCAATATTGTATGGTGGCTTATTTTCTTCAGGCATAAAAAAAGCCGCATAAAATGCGGCTTTGGAGGTTTAGTCTCACTTCACTTTGGGCGTGTCTCCAAAACTTAGTGAATACGTTACCAAGGAACTGTTATGTATTATTTAAGCTATTGACTCTAATGCAATTTTAACCATTTCGTTAAACGTGCTTTGACGCTCATCAGCAGGTGTTGCTTCGCCAGTGATTACGTGGTCACTTACTGTAAATAATGCCATTGCGTTTGCGCCGTATTCAGCTGCAACGCCGTATAAACCTGCTGTTTCCATATCTACTGCTAGCATGCCTAACTTGTCTAAGTCTTTATAGAACGAGTCATCTGCTTGATAGAATGTGTCTGTCGTAAATACGTTACCTACTTTTGCTTTAATTCCTAGCTCTTTAGCAGCGTTTACGCCGTTTAAAAGTAGGTCAAAGTTAGCAATAGCAGCAAAATCGTAGCCACGTACGCGTGCACGGTTTACGTTTGAATCTGTGCTTGCACCTTGTGCAAAAATTACGTCACGAATTTTGATATCTGTGCCAATACCGCCACACGTACCAATACGTATAATATTTTTAACGCCAAAGCTTACAATTAGCTCACGTGCATAAATAGACATTGATGGAATGCCCATGCCTGAACCCATGATACTTACTGGCTTACCTTTGTAAGTACCAGTGAAACCGTACATGTTACGAACGCCTGTAACTTGTACTGCATCATCTAAAAAGTTTTCAGCAATATATTGCGCACGTAGCGGATCGCCTGGCATTAATACTGTTTCGGCGAAATCACCAACGTTTGCACTGATATGCGGAGTACTCATTAATTGTTTTCCTTTTTATTTGGCGTTTTTAGCTCATTTAAAAAGCTGTCGCCGTAATCAAGCGCAGATAAGCTAAACCACTGTGCCAGTGTTTGACCTATATCTGCAAAGCTGTTGCGTTCACCTAATGGTGTGTTACTCATACCTGGTTGGTATGCAATAACAGGTACGTATTCACGAGTGTGCTCAGAACCTGGAAAGGTTGGGTCACAGCCATGATCTGCAGTGATCATTAATACGTCATCTGCTTTTAACTGATTTAGTATAGTTGGTAAATAGTCATCAAATTCTTTTAATGCTTTTGCGTATCCTACTGGATTACGACGATGACCAAATTTTTCATCAAAATCAACTAGGTTAGTAAAGATTAAGCTACGATCTGGCGCACTTTCCATTACTTCACTGGTTTTTTCTAGCAAGTTCATAAGCCCAGGTGCTTTATGCTTTTGGGTTATGCCCTGATGCGCGTAAATATCTGAAATTTTACCAATACTAATTACTTCGCCGCCGTCTTTTGCTAGTACATCTAGCAATGTTGGTGCTGGCGGAAGTACTGAATAGTCACGACGATTACCCGTTCGAGCAAAGTCTTGGCTATTTGAACCCAAAAATGGCCGCGCAATCACTCGTCCTATGTTCATTTCATCAAGTAGCGCCCGTGCGATTTCGCAAACTTGATAAAGCTTCTCTAGGCCGAATGACTCTTCATGCGCGGCTATTTGAAACACGCTATCAGCTGAGGTGTAACAGATTGGTTTACCTGTTTTTACGTGCTCTTCACCTAGCTGTTCTAAAATGGTAGTTCCTGATGCATGGCAATTGCCTAAAATGCCTGGAATACCTGTACGAGCAATAAACTCGTCTATAAATTCTTGTGGGAAACTTGGCTGTGTTTTTGGGAAATATCCCCAATCAAATAACACAGGTACGCCTGCCATTTCCCAATGACCTGATGGCGTGTCTTTTCCGCTAGAGATTTCTTTAGCGTAACCCCATGCACCTTGAGGAGCTTGGCGGTCTGAAATTAAACACGGTTCGCCACCGGCAGCTTCACATGCATCCACTAACCCAAGTTTTGATAGGTTAGGAAGAGACAGTGCACTGCCTGTTTCGTCGTAATATGCTTTTAGTAAGTGAGCGAATGTATTAGCCCCAAGATCGCCGAATTTATCTGCATCTGGTGCTGCACCGATTCCTAGGCTATCTGCCATTAAAATAATTGCTCTTGCCATTTTGACCTCACTTTGATTCTAGGTGGTTACTTTATCCGCTGATCGAATTTTCCGTACAGGACAAAAGTCCTGTTTCATAAAACCTAAACATTATAAATTTGCACCCTTGAGCGAAGCAAAAGAGATTAATCGTGTCTTTTTTGCTATTGTGATCTACCAACAATATATCTTTCTGTGTGGATGAGAACTTTAGTGACACGAACTACTATTATAGCCATTGCAGGCGCATCAGCGTCGGGCAAATCTCTTTTTAGCCAAACAATTTACAATGAATTGGTTAATGAGCTTGAACCAGGCGCTATCGCCATTATTGAAGAAGATGCTTATTACAAGGATCAGTCGCATTTGCCGATGGCTCATCGTACGCAAACAAATTACGACCATCCAGATGCATTTGAACACGCATTAATGCTTGAGCATTTAACGCAACTTCGTTGTGGTAACTCAGTAGAAGTACCAACGTATGATTATGCACAGCACACGCGTAGCGCAACCACACGACGAGTGCCAGCTGCTAAAATACTCATTGTTGAAGGTATTTTACTATTGAGTGATAAAGCGCTTAATAAAGAATTTGATATTAAGGTGTTTATAGACACACCTTTAGATATTTGTTTAATGCGTCGTATGCAACGTGATATGGAGCAACGAGGCAGAACATTACAATCTGTTGTTGAGCAATATCAGGCAACTGTTAGACCGATGTTTTATCAATTCATTGAGCCTTCTAAGCATAACGCTGATTTAGTTGTGACTCGAGGCGGCATGAACCGCGTTGCGATTGATATAATAAAAAGTAAAATTAAATATTTACTACAAGAATAACAACGGGAAACATTTGTATGACAACATTTATGAGCTTAGTAGGCATGTGTGTGCTACTAAGCATTGCCTTTGCTGCGTCAACTAATCGCAAGGCAATTAATTTAAGAACCGTTGGTATAGCATTTGCGATGCAAATTGTTATAGGCGGTTTTGTTCTGTTTTTCGAAGCAGGAAAAAATGTGTTAACTAGCATGTCATCAGCCGTCTCGTCGGTTATTGGTTATGCTAATGATGGTATTGGGTTTTTATTTGGTCCACTCGCCTCACAAGACACATTAGGTTTTATTTTTGCAATTCAAGTTTTGCCAGTTATCGTGTTTTTCTCAGCGCTTGTTGCTGTGTTATATCACCTTGGCATTATGGATTGGATAATTAGGATTTTAGGCGGCGGTTTACAAAAATTATTGAAGACCTCTCGCACAGAATCGCTTTCAGCAACTGCAAATATTTTTGTAGGCCAAACTGAAGCACCGTTAATAGTTAAGCCATTTATAGCAACGATGACAAAGTCGGAATTGTTTGCAGTAATGGTAGGTGGCTTAGCCACTGTAGCAGGCTCTGTAATGGCCGGTTACGTAATTATTGGCGTAGATCTTAAGTATCTTATTGCTGCGAGCTTTATGGCTGCACCAGGTGGTTTCTTAATGGCCAAGATGATTGTGCCAGAAACTGAAACGCCTAGAGATAACTTAGCTGATTTAGATTTAGATGACGAAGATAAGCCTGTAAATGTAATTGATGCAGCTGCATCAGGTGCTGCAAACGGTATGCATTTAGCACTTAATGTAGGTGCAATGTTACTTGCTTTTGTAGCGCTAATTGCATTATTAAACGGTTTATTAGGCGGTATTGGCGGGTGGTTTGATTACCCAACATTAACGCTTCAAGAAATATTAGGTTATGTATTTGCTCCAGTTGCATGGTTACTAGGTGTGCCATGGAATGAAGCGATTATAGCCGGCAGCTTTATTGGTCAAAAGATAGTAGTGAACGAGTTTGTTGCTTACTTAGACTTTATAAATTATCGCGATACGTTAAGCGCGCACACACAAGCAATCGTTACTTTTGCTTTATGTGGGTTTGCTAACTTATCATCGATAGCCATTTTACTAGGTGGGTTAGGCGGTATGGCGCCTAGTCGGCGGAAGGATATCGCACGCTTAGGGCTCAGAGCAGTGTTAGCAGGATCTATGGCTAACCTTATGAGCGCAGCAATTGCTGGGTTTTTCCTCTCGCTAGCTTAGAAACTTATTGAGATGAACACCGGTGTTGCAAAACAAGAGGATAGCGCTTTAAGGGGTTAAAGCTCTATCTGACTTGAACGATACTTCACCAAGGGCCGCAAGGCCCTTTTATCGTTTTAGGCCTTAATTTTTAGCCTCAACTACTTCAAACCTCAAGCCACTTATCTATCTAGCCCCCTTTATAGTTATACATAACTCAAATAAACCAATATCTTAGTAACAAGTTCACATAAATAATTTTTGTGTTTTTCATATTTTCAGCCACACTTATTATTACTTAAGCTAACCGAATGACGATTCGCTATTGTGAAATATATTCTTTATTCTCTTTTTTTAATTTGTTCTGTGTATGTTCAAGCAAAGGAAGCCCTGCTTGTTGTTACAGAGTTAGCACCACCAAACCAAGTATTGATTAATGGCGAGGTAGCAGGTGAAGGTACTCAGTTTATTAGAGATATATTTGCTGAGGCTGATCTCACACCTAACATTCAAATGTATCCTTGGGCACGTGCTTATAAAATTGCAGATGAGTTAAAAAACACCTTTATATACAGCCTTGCACGCACTGTAGAGCGAGAAAATAAATTTTATTGGATTGGACCAGTTGGACGATTTGAGCTGGGCTTTATCGGCCTATCAGAGCGAAATGATCTTATTATAAATAATACTGAACAAGCAAAAGTGTATAAAATTGCAATGCAACGCAATGACTTTTCAACACAAACCCTCACGAAACTTGGCTTTGAAGTTGTTTTAACCTCTGATATTCAAAAATCATACTCTTTACTATTAGCTAAAAAAGTAGATTTAATTGTAGACGATCCTTTATTCATGCAGCAGATGAGTGATTATCTAAAGCTCAAACCAGCACACTTAAAGTTTATTTATAAAATAGATGAGCTAACAATTGATGCTTATTTAGCTGCAAATAAAAAAACAGATATGCATTTAATAGAAGCACTGCAAGCTGCATTTTTAAAAATAAAGCAAAAGAAAGGGCTGCCTTACGAAAGATAAATCATTGAAGATAAGTATGCTTATGGGCGACAAAATCATCTTTCATTTTTAACTTTTTATATTCTTCATAAAATTACTTTATGACATGCTCTGGTACTGATTTATTAAATGCAATGTAATTGCTCACAAGCTTAGGAAGAGGTAATTCTTGCACTTCACTGCGTCAGTTGCTTTATATCCAAAGAGTTCTAGCTATACTTTATTGTAACTTTTGAACCTAAATTAGATCTATTTTTCTTCTTAAAAACAAATCCATATATTGTTTTCGCCTCTAAACATTAGTAAGTTTTCGCCCGCTTTAAAACCAATTTTATTTACGCCTAGAGCTGAATTGTTTTTTCGGCGTAAAATTTAGACCGCATACTTAATGGAATTGGTATAACTTACTTATCAGCTTTGAGCTTATAAAAGAAAGTTTGACTCGCGCCAGCGGCCCAGCCCAATAAAATTGGTGGGTCACGTTCGATGTTTTTAATTATTGAAACAATGCCAAAGTAAGGGGCTTTTAAACTAAGTTATAAGCACGCTTCCAAGGAAGCAATTTAAACTCGCAGGTTATATTAATAGCTGTGCAAATATCTTTTACGATATCGAGAGTAATACCAACAAGCTGATCTTTGTCGTTTTGAATTTGTTGTTTTGAAATTATAAGGGAGAAATGTTCGGTATAAATTACAAGCTTAAACTCACTTGCATTAGCGCAATGACTTAGAAGAATAGAAAAACGAATATTAGGAGGGGCTAAATAATAGCAATATCATTTAGTTAATTTACATTGATAATGGGCGTTGCTTGGTTTGAGTCAAATTTCAGACACAAAAAAAGCGCCTTAAGCGCTTTTTTTTCATTTTACTTAAAAAGTAAAATTATACAGCTGTGATGTTATCAGCTTGTGGACCTTTTTGACCTTGTGAAAGAGTAAACTCTACACGTTGGCCTTCAGCTAAAGTTTTGAAACCTTCGCTTTTGATTGCTGAGAAATGTGCGAAAACGTCTGGGCCATTTTCTTGCTCGATGAAACCAAAACCTTTAGACTCGTTAAACCACTTAACTGTACCTGATACGATGTTAGACATTGTAATATCCTGAAATAAAAATAAAAATATGCTCATAAGAGCGGGTGTAGCAAAAAATGAGATGGTACTTTAAAAACTTCAGGACGGTACTACAAGTATTACTTATATCGAAATGGAGATTTATAGCTTACATGCTTTCTTTCTAGCTGCGGCCCACTATATAGAGTTTAAATAATATGTCAAGTACCTATCTATAATCAGAATAATAAACAACCAAAACTACTTTTAGTTGTTATTAAAATTCAAATTCTAATGCGAGCCTAAAACTATGGTTTTTTTCTGATTGGCTTATCTCAGTGATGAAACCCGCTTCCCATTTTAATTGCTTTTGCCCATCAAAGCGCTGTAAACCTATAAAGCCAGGCCCTATACCAATAAAGTCTTCACCTACGTAAACCTCTATAGAAGGCTGGAAAGCAGAGCGATATCGATAGCGATATTGTGCTCTAAACTCACTTTCCCATTCATTTTTAATGTCTTGCCCCCACTCGTACACTAAAAAGGCATTCATAGTTAAGCTTGTTTTACCAAACTCTTTTTCGATCACAAAACCCGAAGTTGCCTCATACACATCTTCGTTATGTTTTTTTTCAAGCTCAAATAACGCGCCCCAATCAGCCCATAATTTACCTTGTTCAATTAATTGCCAACGTAGCTCAAGCTCATAAGCTTCTAATCCAAAGTCGCCGTTGTCGTCTCGCTCACCAACTAAATAGCCTTCGAGTGCCATTGTATCGTTAATAGCACCACCGCCACCCAAACGCTGCGCTAGTATGTTGCCACTATCTGTTTGGTGCGACACTAATCGCCACTCAAATTCACGCTCAAAAGGCAAAACATAGGGGTGATATACCTTATCAACAACAATACCATCGGCCTTTGCTTGGATTGAGAATACCAACAAACAAAGAGCGGTAAAACTAAGCGCTAAATATAGGTTGAGTGCTTTCATACACGTTCCTTAGTTATTGAAGCCGAAATAACATAACAAAGTAATAAAAATAACACGCTGCTTGTACTATATATAAGTACACTCATTAAATCAGGAGTGGCCTCGTAACCAACAAGAGCACGCAGTACACGGCCGAGCTCAGAGTTTTCGTTTAACAAATCACGTAAATCCCACACTGTTGAGGTGTTTGTAATTAAATCTATTTGACTCGCTAAATCCAGTGCAACTAATAATTTAGCCGCGCTGTTAAAAGCAAGCAAAGTAAAAAGCGGATACATACCAAAACGGTGCTTAATTGCATTCATTAAAAAGTACAGCAATACGCTAAAACTTAAACAAATTCCAACACCTAATAAAGTGCCAATAAATAAGCTTTGCCCTGCATCATTATTTTGCCAAAAACTGGTGAGGTAAATAATATAGTGGCTTAAATAGAGCGTTATTGTGCTTATAACTGCGATATAAAATGCCGCTGACTTTTGCTTTAGTGCAAATACCAATACAGCAATAAATATAGTGATACATAGCCCTATTTGTGAGTACTCTAACCCTTGGTGTTCAAACCACTGGCTCACCCACGACGCACTTTGCATGTACAAAAACGACATTACCGCGCCTATTACTAAAGCAGACCCTATTTTTAAAGAGCTTTGTTTTTTAACTACTTGCAGTAGCACTAATAAAATAGCCACAGGTAGTAATTGATTAAGGCTCATGACTAAACTAGTTATTAGCATGCTGCGCCCCTTCATCGCTAACTATAACAACGCCCCTTGCTGTATTTGGCGAAAACTCACCAAAAAACTCGTAATGCCCTTTACTTAGCGGTCCTATATAAATAATACTTTTACGATTTGGGTAGAGTACTTTTTCTCTGTTTAGATCAAAGCTATCAAACTCTTCTGGTGTACTATCTTGGTTTTCTATCAATAGTTTTACTTTTTTATTTGCGGGAATAATTATTTGCGAGGGATAAAACAAATGATCTTTTAAAATAATAAGGTACTCTTTACTCGCCGCGTTAAACGACAAAAATAGCAAACAACAAAGACATTGATTAAATAAACGTTTAGTCACTTTTTACTCCTGTAAAAGTAACCTTAACGGTTAGTCCGCCTAAAGGGCTATTCGCTAAATGAATACTTGCGCCATAAATAGCAATTATGTGTTGAACAATCGCCATACCTAAACCCGCACCTTGCTCGCCTGATGGATGTTGATCGCCACCCACGCGATAAAAGCGATTAAATATTCGCTCTTTTTGCTCTTCGGTCATGCCCGCACCAGAATCATCAATTTGCCAACTAAAGCCGTTATTACTTGACGCTAATTTAATTATAATTTGACCATTATCAGGTGTGTATTTTATGGCATTGCTAAGTAAATTAGCGATGAGTGTGGTTAATGTAAATTCATCACCATTAATTACAAAATCATCACCTTCGAGGCTAATCGTTTGATTTTTTCCGTCTATTTTGTCGTATTGCTCCGATACAACTTGCTGAGTAATCGCTAGCAATGACTGCTCGCTAAACTGCCTCTGCCATTGCTCAGGCTGAGTGCGCCCTAAAATTAGCATTTGTTCAACAATATTACTTAAGCGATTAATGCCTTGTGACATTGCTTGGAGTTCTTGATGGTTTTGCGAGTTGCTTTGCTTACTAGCTAAATTGTGTACATTAATTTTTAAGCTACTGAGCGGGGTACGTAATTCGTGAGCTGCATCTGAAGCAAAAAAGCGCTCTCGTAAGTAAGCGGTTTCTACTCGTTTAAATAAATCGTTTAAACGATTAATAACAGGTTTAATTTCTTCGTCGGTTACCTGCCAGTTAATTGGCGTAAAGTCGTTTGCTTGGCGAGTAGCCAACTGCTTAGATAGTCGGGTAAGAGGGGCTAATGCGTATTTAACAAAAAAACTTATAAAAATAGCAAGCAGAGGGACAGCCCATAACATAGGTAACATTGCAGATAAAATAACGGCTTCAGCTAATTCAAACCGCTTTGACATAGGCTCAGCAACGATGACTTTACGGGTATTTTTTCTCATCACAAACACTCGCATGCGCTGCCCGGCTACATTGGCAGTTTGAAAGCCCTCGCTAAAACTAATTTGGTTATTTGATAAACTCGATGAGCCACTAAGTAAACTATTATTTTGCCAAATTTGATACAACAACTGAGCACTATTATTGCTTACTTGTACTGCATTTGTGCTTAGTGCTAATGGTTGTTCAATTAAAACGCCAGCGACTATTTTAAGTTCATTATCAAGCAAGTTTTCGCCGTGGTGCATGCTTTTTTGATAGCCTTTTACTAATGCCAAAAAGCAAGTAAGCACCATCATTGAAAGTAAAATTAAGGTCAGACGTTTACGAATAGACATTTTCAACCCCGAAAGATAAACACACCCTAACGCTTACCAACCACGTAGCCAATGCCACGTAAGGTTTTAATAAAATCGCTAGGGAATTTTTTACGAAGATGATGAATATGCACCTCTATGGCATTAGAGCCAACTTCTTCACCCCATTGGTAAAGTTTGTTTTCGAGTTGTTGTTTTGATTGCACCCTTCCCTGATTTTCCATCAGCGCTTTTAAAAGCATGTATTCTTTACGCGGCAATGTAAGTGATTTCCCACTAACTGTCACCGTATGCGCTGAGCTGTCTATTACGACTTCTCCGTATTGTAACAAACTAGATTGAGTTTGATTAACACGTCGACTTGCTACACGTAGTCGAGCAAATAACTCAGCAGGATCAAACGGCTTCGCAAGGTAATCGTCAGCGCCCATGTCAAGCCCTTGGACTTTGTCATCAATACTGCCGCGAGCAGTTAAAATAACCACCGGAATAACTTTTTTTTGCGCTTTAATATGCTTTAAAACTTGCGAACCGTCGCCATCAGGTAATCCTAAATCGAGAATAACAAGCTCAATTTCACCACTAGAAAGGCACTCTAAGGCGTGTTTTACTGTGCCACTATGCTCTACGCTGTAGCCCTCTTGACGCAAAGAGCGAATAAGCCCTTGCGCCACTAAATGATCGTCCTCAACGAGTAATAAATGCATTATGTGTTTATCTTTTTAGTTTTTTATCTACTTTTACCAATAGCTGGCTTATTGCTTGTTGGCGATATTTATCTGCTTTTGCACGAGTATCACGAATGCCCGCGGCTTGTGCTACAAGTAGTCGTGCTTTAGCTTGTTTATAATCGCCTTCGTCATACAAGTATTCACCGTATAAGTAATTAGTATCAATGCCTTCGAGATTAAAAGCGAGCGCTTGTTTAAATAATTTTTCAGCTTTGTCGTCATCACCAAAACCAATTGGCCAACCAGGTACTTTACTGTAAAGCGTTGCAAGGCTTGCGTAAGCTGAGCCATTTAGTGCAGTGCCATCAATTGAGAGTGCATTTTCGAGTGACGTTTTTGCCTCTTTTGCTAAACCAAGTGCACCCAACCCGCCTTTTGCGCCTGCAAAACTGGCTAACACAATACCATTCCAAATATGTGTTTGTGCCGAGTTTGGGTAGTTTTTAACAAACAATGCACTTTGCTCACTTAGCTGTGTAAACGCATCTATTTGCGCATCATCTTCAAGTTCGTAGTTAGCAATTGCCCACTTTTGTTGAATAGAGGTTAAGTCTTGTGTTTCATCTGCGTGTACTGCGGTTGCAAATACAGTTGTTAGTACTAAATAAAATGCGAGTGTAAATTTATACATAATTTTGCCCTTGTGTGTTTGTTAACCTAAAAAACGTTTAATTTTAGGAAGTTGTTTTGCAATAGCGTTATCAACAACGCTTGGGAATGCGCCATTTATGCGTGCAAATAATTTTTCAGGAAAACCAATAAAACGCCTTGTTTGATTCGAATTTATAAGCACTAATAACTCTTGAGCAACTAATTCTGGTGAGTCCATTTTATTACCGAGTTCTTTATTCATTGCACGCGCTTTACTGCTATTAATGGATGTATCTGTTGCTCTAGGCGCTAAATAGGTCACTTTAACGCCTGAACCATTCAACTCACGTGATAATGCTTCTGTAAAACCACGTAAACCAAATTTACTGGCGCAATAAAGTGTTTGAAACGGGTAACCAATGCTGCCAAACGATGAGCCCACGTTAACAATGGTGCCTTTGGTATAGTGTAACTGCCCTAAAAATAGCTGGCATAATTTAATAGGCACCGACAAATTAGTAACGAGCATATTATCTATTTGCTCATTACTTGTGTGCTCTAAGCTTTGCATTGTATTTATACCGGCATTGTTAATAAGTAACTTAACGCCACCGAGTTGCTTGGCTTTTATTGCTAAGTTAATGCGTGTTGTATCGTCGGTTAAATCGCCAGCAAATATTTCACTGTCTGAGCATGCACTACTGAGCTCCTCAAGGGCTTGCGTATTTCGCCCTACAAGCAGTAACTTCCACCCTTTTGCATGTAGAGCTTTAGCAATAGCTTGCCCTATTCCGCCTGTTGCGCCGGTTAACACACATAAAGCGCTACTCATGCCAATTTACCTTGTGCACTTGCTTTAAAAAACGGTTCGTCATCGAGTCCACGAAATATATCGCCGTATAAACGATAAAAGCGCTTTGCACCATGTAGTATGGCTTGCTGATCCGCCTCATCTGTTATTTGGTTCATTAGGTTTTCAAAAAACTTTACATGCTCTATGTCAAGTGCGCCGTGAGAGGTTAAATAACTAAATGCTTTTTTAGGTAAGCCCACAGCATTTGCAATGTTTGAAGCCGCACCATCAGCAAGCGCTATAGAAGTGCCTTCAAGCACATGCACCATGCCAAAAAAGCTCAATGGATTTTTACGTGTAATGGAGTCGTACGCATACGACACCATCATTTCCGTAGCATATTGCGGCTGACTGCGACGAACTGTTTCTTTGTCAAAACCACAGGCTGCAATATCATTAAGTACCCACTCTTGATGACCTATCTCTTCTTCAATGTATTCTGCGACTGCTTCGCGCAGCCATTCTTGATTGTCGGTTAATCGTGCACCAACCGACATCATTAATGGCACTGTGTGTTTAACATGGTGGTATGCTTGCGCTAAAAACGAGGCGTATTCTTCAAGTGATGCTTCGCCTTTAAAAACACGCTGAATAATAGGCGCTGCAAGCAAGTAGTTTTGCTCTTGTTTAGTTTGCTCTTTGAGGGTGTTAAAAAAATCACTCATTAATTACTTCTCCAAGTCGGTAAAATTGATCAAACACAGCATGGTACTGCTTACTTATGGCATCTCGTTTTGGACGATTATTTGTGGTTAATAATCCTTGTTGCACACTTAATGGGGCAGTTAAACGATGCCATTTTTGAATTCGTGCATAGTCGGGTAGTTGTTTATTAATTGCGTTAATGTATTGCTCTAACACCGGGTTACTTAGCTTTGAATCGGCATAAATAATGGCGGTTAAAAAAGGTCGACCTTCACCAAACACAACCGCTTGTAAAATACCGCTTTGACTTAGTAATAGTGATTCAGGCCACTCGGCACTGATATTTCGCCCCATGCTGGTAATAATTAGGTTTTTTAGGCGGCCTTTAATAAATAAGGTATTTTGATGCTGATCGACCAGATCACCGGTTGCATACCACTGGTTTTTGTCGTGAGGTTGATGATTTAAGTAACCTAAAAACAAATCGCCTTTTATAAAAAGCTGGCCATTTTCAATTTTGGTTTGAATATGAGGTAACACAGAGCCTGCACTGTGAAGGTTATCGTTTGTGGGCGTATTTAAACTAACTACAGATGCCGCCTCAGAAAGCCCATAACCTTGGTATACCGGTAAATTTAAGCTACGCGCTTTGGTTAATAGCATTTCGCTGACAAGCGCACCACCTACTGCAATAAACTGTAACGAACTAGGCGGTTGCCACCCATCTTCTGCAAAAGCAACTAAGCATGCTAATAGTTCAGGCACTAAAATAAGCGTATTTGGCTTAACTTTATCAATAGCAGCTATAAGCTGTGCGGGTTGTTTTAATACAGTTCCAACAAATCCTAATTCATTTAACGGCATTAAATGCACTGTACCGCCACTTTTTAAGGGGGCATACACACCGGCTATATTTTCAAGCAATACAGCAAGCGGCAATAAACATAAATGAACAGGCTTTTTAATATTAATCTTATCGCACAGAGATTGAGCTACCTGCATTTGGCTCTTTGCAGATAAACACACGCCTTTTGGTTGCCCAGTCGATCCTGATGTAAACGTTACTTTTTGAGTTTCTGGAAAATAACTGACGGGTTTAACTACAACAATTTCGTAAATATATAACGTGTAAAACTCAAACATAGTAATCGATGCAGTCGGCTCCCCAAGTAAAGGGTTTAGCGTGTCGCTAATAAATAAATGTGCGCCGCATTGCGCTAGTACATATTGAGTTTGTTGTTCACTAAAAAAGTGAGCAATTGGCACAGCCACTTTATTAGAAACTGCAGTAGCGGCATCAATAACAAGCCAAGCTGGCGTATTATCGAGCTTATAAGCGACACATTTGCCGTTAAAGCTTTGTAGTATTTTTACTACTTTTTGTATTTGCTGGTTAAACTCATCACCGTTAATTTCAAGTGTTTGCTCTTTATTATGGGCAATAATTAATGGCGATACTGAATGTGTATTATAGTAATTCATACGTTCACCAATGCATTTACCAAAGAATTGATATTTGAGTGGTTTTGCTGCATCAAACTATAAAGCATTGGGGTATTTAGTACTTGTTGGTGAGCTTGCTCTAGGCTCACAATGCATACTGTTGGTTGGTTGGCGTAATAGCTGCCCCACTTTAATGGGTTCTCAACTACAAAACTGCTCGCAAGTGCAATTTCAGTACACGTAACACCAAGTAAGCGCAATAAAGCACGCACTTTGTTGGTTGCACAAAACACTAAATGTTTTGCCCCCACACTTTGCAGAGCTTCGTTAACAATAATAAAATGTGCAAGTGTTGCTCTTCGATTTGTAGAGCAGAGATTACCAAGTTCAAAAATTTTATTGCGAGAAATGCTCTCATCTAAAAAATCTTCAACGGGTGATGCTAAATATTGCTCAATAAACAATGGCGAAGTTGCTTGCCTTAGCCCTAACGTGCACTTTCCTTGCTCGGTAACGTATTGGCAAAGTAGTGGCATAAAAGAAGTAAGCTTAGCGTTATACGCAACTAAAAAACCTTCTTTCACTGTATTTTCGAGATTTTTTCGATGCACATCATCAATACGAGCACTAATAAACTGACTGTTATTTTGTGTTAAACCTAATGATGTAGAAGTGTGGGCTAATTGCATAAGCTCGCTCATTTAAACCTGTTTATATTTCAGGGTTTAAACTTAACGAGTGAAACTTAAAGAAAACTTAAGAAATTTAATTTAAATGAAAAAGCGTCTTAAGTGTTAAATCGCGAGGGCCTAGGCAGGCTAAATAGATCAGAATTCAACTAACTAACAAATTGCTATAACAAAACTTCTTTTTTAAAATTAAACTTAGGTTAATTATTACCCTAGCAGCTTTGTATTCATCACGTTAGTATAGTGTTCTACTTAAGTTACATAACGATAATTACATGAGCATAAAAACAAACGCGTTAATTTACTTTTTAGCTTTTTGCAGCGGCTTTTGCATAATGGGCATTGAGCTTTTAGGTGGGAGAATTCTTGCCCCCTTTTTTGGCAGTAGCGTGCATATTTGGGGCAGTATAATTACTGTGTTTATGCTTAGTTTATCTTTTGGGTATTTACTTGGTGGTAAACTCAGCACTAAAAATGCATCCCTTACCAAATATGGTTTAATATTTTTAATTGCCAGCATTATGGTTGTTCCTATTACATTATTTTCGCAGCCTATAATGGAATTTATATTTACCCATATTGAAGATAGCCGCTACGGCTCGCTCTTAGCGTCAACTGCTTTATTTTTTATACCTACCGTTATTTTAGGCATGATCTCGCCCTACTCTGTGCGCTTACTGGTAACAGATAGCGATAAAAGCGGCCAAGTGGCTGGGCGTTTATACTTTGTAAGTACGCTTGGCAGTGCCCTGGGTACTATAATTACCTCTTTTTACTTTGTACTCGCGTTTGACGTAAATACAATTATTAGCGCCTTTGCTTTAACGCTTGGGTCACTGGGTTTAGTAGCGATTGCTATTAATACCTTGGCTAATAATAAGGGGCTTGCTCATGCTTAAATATTTGCTACTGCCATTAATTGTATTGTCAGGTTCTGCGTTTAGTAAGGTTATTCATGAAGAACGCTCGCTTTATCGCAATATTATTGTTGAAGAAACGAGCGACTTACGTTGCCTTAAATTTAATACTAAAAGTAGCCAAACAAGCCAAAGTTGCATGTATAAAAGCAATCCCGACAAACTTGTTTTTAATTACACAAAATTGACGTTTGCGAGTCTTTTAGTAGCCGACAACCCTAAAAGTGTACTTATTATAGGATTGGGTGGCGGTACGCTTTCTAACGTTATTCATGAGCTATACCCCACTGCAAAAATTCATAATGTTGAAATAGATCCTGCAGTAACTAAAGTTGCACGCGATTACTTTAACTTTATAGAAAACGACTTAGTGACATCAAGCGTGCAAGATGGCCGTATTTTTATAAAGCGCGCCGCTATTAAAAAGCAAAAGTACGATTGGATTATTTTGGATGCGTTTAACGGTGACTATATTCCGGAGCATTTGCTCACTAAAGAGTTTTTTGAAGAAGTACAAAGCGTATTAGCCGATGGTGGCGTTATTGCCGCAAATACGTTTTCAAGTAGTAAACTTTATGAGCATGAGTCGGCAACTTACCACGCTGTATTTGGCGACTTTATAAATGTAAGCCGCGAAAATAGCAGCAACCGTATTATTTTAGCGGGGCTTAAATCAATACCGAGCGAAGCGCAAATTAACACGCGTGTTAATGCTCTCGCCCCTAAATTAGTAAAATACGGTGTAGATATAAAAGCGATTAGCCAGCTTATGCACTTTACTAAAGACGGCCAAGATTGGCCTGCAGATACAAAAGTACTTACCGATCAATACTCCCCAGCTAATTTACTTAACTTTTAAAATCCCCTAAACCTCACCATTTTTTACAGGTGAGGTTTAGCAAATATTTTGCCACTTCCCGCACCTACGCATATTTACTTAGCAAGCTAAGTAATGATAAAATAGTTAGCTTGCTAACTATGTTGGGATGGCTATGCCTACACAAAAACCTTTTCACGAGACGCTCGATTTAACAGTTATCGGTAATATGGGCCGAGTTCATCGCTTATGCCGCGAAGCAGTAACCATTGCTGTTGAGCCTTTGGGACTTACTCAGTCGCGCTGGACTGCACTAATGCATATAAATATGCGTGGTGAGGGACTAACACAACTTGAACTTGCTAATAGCTTAGGGATAGAAATGCCTTCACTGACTCGCACGCTTAAGCAATTAGAGGAGCAATCGTTAATCGTTCGCCGTGTAGACAAACATGATAAACGCAGTAAAAGACTCTATTTTACTGAGCAAAGTGATGCCATTTTACACTCATTGCAAGAGACCATTTCCGATATAAAAAATCAGTTATACAACGGTTTATCTGTTGAGCAGCTAGATGCCATTGCATTTGGTTTGATCAAAATAGAGCAAAACGCCCTTAAATGTATTCAAGTTAATAAGTAAGGCTAAAAATGACACCGGATCAAAAGTTTGCACGCTATGTAAGGTTTTCTCTCATAGGGTTTATCTTAGTATTTATTTACTATTTAGTGGCCGATATGGTTTTGCCTGTGACACCACAGGCACGTGTATACCACCCTGTTGTGCAAATATCACCGCAAATTAGTGGCCGAGTCACTAGTGTGCAAGTTAATAATAACCAATCAGTTAAAGCGGGCGATATATTATTTAGTATCGATGAAGGCCCATATAATTTAGCCAAAGAGCAAGCTCAACTCGCGCTTGATGATGCCAAATTACAAAATAAGCGTCTTGATACCAATGTTAAAGCCCTTGAAGCACAAATTAGTGCCGCAAATGCTAAGCAGCATGAGCAAAAGCTATTAAAAAGCAGAGGCGAAAAACTCTATACTCAAAAGTCTATATCGGAGCAAGAGCTTGAAAGCATTCGTGCTAATTTTGAAGCCAGTAAAGCAAATGTTGCGGCTCTAGAAGCGCAGTTAGCTGAAGCAGTTTTAGCTAGAGGTGACTCAGGTAATAAAAACTTAGCTATGCGTCATGCTGCTAACCAGTTAGCGCAAGCTGAGTTAAATTTATCCTACACGCAAGTACGTGCACTAAGTGACGGCGTAGTTGCTAACTTACAATTATTAGACGGCGCGTACGCTGTTGCAGGCAGCCCATTATTAGCTATTGTCGCTAAGAAAGCCGATTTAGTTGCTGACTTTAGAGAAAAGTCACTCTCAAATATGAAGCAAGGCACTCAAGCGCGCGTAGTATTTGATAGCCGCCCAGGTGAAGTTTACGACGCAATACTAGAAACATTTGAAGCAGGTGTTAGCAATGGTCAACTTAGTGCAAATGGTTTACTAAGTACAACAGAAACCAGCAATCGTTGGGTACGCGATGCACAACGTCAACGCATTCATTTAAAGCTCGTAAATCATCAAGACTTAATAGCAAACATGCCAAGCGGGTCACGTGCAACAGTACAATTATTACCCGAATCGACAATTGGGCAATGGTTTGGCTCTGCACAAATTAGGTTTATTAGCTGGTTACACTACATTTATTAATGGAGGTTTTATGACTCAAATTGTTAGCCAAGGCCCACAATTAGACTCTAATGGCCTTCGCCAAGCACTACGCATTGCAGGTGGATGCACCCTTGGCTTTACTATTAGTAAATTAATGAACTGGCCAAATGGTATATTTTTTACCGTTTATCCTATGTTGATATTGGGCATGGTACCTACGTTAAGTCGTGGGCTTATAAATCAATTTATAGCATCTGCTGCATTTAGCGCGCTTATAGTGCTAATAATGCAGGGATTATTTTCTCACTTGCCAGTCGTTATGACATTGTTAGTGTTTGGTGTTTTCTGCTTTTTATTTCACCAAATGAGTAGCGGCAGCGCCTTTTTATTTGGCGCTTTAGGCGTGATCAGCCTTTCTATTCAGCTACATTTTTCGAGCTATGTTGATGAAGGAAGTAGTATTTATCCGTTAATTTTAACTAATGGTTTGGCTATATTTTTAACCGTTGTTATTGGAGCATTAATGCATGGCCTATTTCCTGATGTAACCGCAAGGCCCGGGCGAGTAATGCCAGCTAAAGCAAAAGAAAGTATTCGCCATGAGGTATTGTTATGCTCAACCGTGGCTACGCTCTCTTTTGTGGTTTTTCAGGTTCTTGATTTACAAGACTCAATATCTGCGCAGGCAGCTTCTGTGCTTATTTTGTTTTCATTGTGCTGGAAAGCCGCAGGTATGGCTGGTTGGCAGCGAGCAATTGGAACGCTTATAGGGTGTAATGCAGCGTTACTATCGCAACTATTTTTGTATAGTCACTCTGATTTTTTACTTTTTCCGATGGCTATTTTATGGATACTTTCGTTTCTTTTTGCGCGTTTTCATATTTTAGGCGGAGGCATACCTGGTATTGGTTTTGGTGTGCTGACTACATTCGGTATTTTATTTGGGAACTCACTCGGGCCAGGCCAAGATCTTGTTTATAGCGCAATGTACCGGTTTAGCTCGGTATCGGTGGCTATAATATTAAGTTTGTGCGTTGTATATGTTATGCACCATATACTTAATCGGTTTAGTGTAACTCGCCATCATACTTTTGATTAGGTAAATCTTGTTTTATAAAACTAAAGGCTGCAATTGCAGCCTTTTTTATAAGCTTAGTTAAGCTATTTTAATGATATAAATAAACTATAATTTTGTTTTAAATACTCACCAGCGGCTCTTTGTACACAATAAAGCTTTTAGTCTTTTTGGGTGATAAGGAGCGTAAGCACACCTGCTATAATCCCCCAAAAGGCAGACCCCACTGAGAGCAATGTTAAGTTAGATGCAGTTACTAAAAAAGTAACAATTGCGGCCTCCGTATATTTAGTACTACTAAGGGCTTGCTGCAAACTATTAGCAATGGTGCCAAATAGCGCAATGCCCGCCAAAGCTAAAATAAGTGCCTGCGGTAAACTTGCTACCAACCCAACTAATGTAGCCGCGCACAGCGCCATTAAAATATAAAATGCGCCCGCCGCTATACTCGCCCAATAACGTTTATCATGATTTTCATCCGCTTCATCACTCATACAAATAGCAGCAGTAATAGCGGCTAAATTAATAGAATAAGCTCCAAACGGGGCGGTAAGCATATTTACAAAACCAGTCACATTAAGAGATGCAGATATAGGCGCTTTATATTTATGCGCTTTTAAAACAGCAATACCCGGTAAATTTTGCGAGGTCATGGTAACTATATAAAGTGGTAAACCTATGCTAATGCATGCTTGCAAGTGAAAAACGGGTTCAATATAAGCAAATTCGCTCATTTTCCAGTGCAGTGCGCTGGTATCAATATGGCCCATTTGCCAAGCGAGTAGTACACCTATAATAAGCACACTTAACATAGCAAAACGGGCAAAAAAGCGTTTACCAATAAAGTACATAACAACCATTAAGCCAATCACTAAAGGCATGTCGTTCATAAAATTAAACACATCGATACCAAAGGTAACAAGTACGCCGGCCAACATGGCGCACGCAAGCTCACTTGGAATACGGTTCATTATTTTTTCAAACCAGCCCGTCACCCCCGACAAAAAAACGAGCAATGCACTGAGCATAAACGCGCCAATAGCCTCGTTTAAGTTATACCCTTGTGCACTTGAAATCAGTAATGCAGCCCCCGTGGTAGACCACGCAATTAAAACAGGCACTTTGTAATAGTACGACAAACCTATTGACGTTGTGCCCATCACTAAACCAAGCATTAAAATCCAACTAGCTACTAAATCGGGCGTGCCTCCAAGGGTTATCACCACCTGATAAATCAATGCAATGGAACTCGAAAAACCAATAATTACAGCCACAAGCCCTGCTGTAATTCGGTTAAGCAACTGATCAGACACCTTCATAAATCCCTCGTAATGCCATTTATGCAGCACACAACATACGTGCCCGATAAATGCATTGCAATTAGCGATTAGTTTACAAAGAGTGAAAAAAATTCACTTTTTATTTTTCATTGTAATTAACGTCAAAAAGTCACTTTTAACCATTGTATTTAACTAAACAAACAAGTACCCACAAACGCGCCAAAGGCCGCATAAACCCTACAAAAAACCAATACTAAAAAGAGTGAAAAACATACCAAAAATAAATATCCTTATATTTTATAAGGAATTATGAAATTTAGAATTAATTCTTTTCGGTTACATTTATTATCTTGATCTAATCCATTTAATAATATAAAACGTAACAAACAGTTAACCAAAAACACTAAAAGAGAAACAAATGAAGAGATCTGTCGTCTTACTAATTGCTATACCATTATCGGCATTTGCAGTTTATGGGCTATTTTTTAATGCAGATGAAACGGGCGAACCTATCGCGCCTGTTGCTATTGATTTTGTTCCTATTGATTTACAAAAAACGCGCAATACACATCCCCCTGCACCTATTGATATGAGTAAAGATCCAATTACCGTTAAACCTATTGTTGCCCCTGACAACAGCTTACCGTTTGAAGAATTTGATGCCGTAAATCGCCTATCCGACAAAGCAAAGCAAGTGCTTATAAACGCAAAAGTTTTACCTACCGACTTACATAACGAAGCCTACATTGAGTTTGATTTAAATTCTTTACAGGCTTTAGAAACTGGCGAAAATTTTGATTTAGCTATTCCGCAAACAGCCGAAACATTCACCGCAGAAGTGACTAATGTGATTGAGTCTGAAAATGGCGATAAGAGCATATTTGGCAAAATAGTGGGTGTTGATGGCCGCATGCATAATACCGTTTTAACGGTAGGTAAAGATGCCGTATATGGTCAATTTACTGCGCCTTCTGGCAATTATGTATTCGAAAGTAAAGGTAAGTACGGATGGATTGCAGCAAAACGCGATTTATATAAAAGCCACATAGAGCATGATGTAACCGCACCAAAACCCAAATCAGATAAAAGCATCGATATATTTGCACCAAAAATTGATGGCTAACCAATAATCAAAATATAAAAAACAACTAAAGCCGCACTATAAGGCAACTTTAGTGTGTCTGCTTTTTATGAGCTCAACCAAGTTAAAAACAAGTTCCAACCACAACAAGAGTAAGGAAATACAATAATGAAAAAAGTAATCACAACAACCGCACTGGCTGCGGCATTATGTGCAGCAAGTGTTGCACAAGCAGAAACAATCGATATCGGTATTTTATATACCGACCAATCAGCTGCTGCAACTAGCAATATTGACACTAAAATAAATCAACTAATTGCTTTTAGTAATCAGGTATATAGCCAAAATGGCGTTGATATAACACTACGCTTAGCTGGCAAACAAAACTTAGGTGACTATGCAGTAACGCCGTCTGAGGATTGGTTAGATTCGGTTACAAATAGCAGCTACGTAGATGGTTTACGCAGCGATTGGAAAGCCGACATGATTGCCGTATTAGGTACTGGTCAAAGTGCTGGCAATGGGCTTATTTCATGTGGTTTAGCATGGGTTGGCCAAGGCACTAATGGCAATCTATACAGCTCAATGAGCAGCCGTATGTACTCAATCACTGCAATTGATTGTGGTGCAACTACATTTGTACACGAACTTGGTCATAACCAAGGTTTAGCGCATTCACGCAAACAAGGTGATACGTCTGGCGGTGTATATGTAGATGGCATGGGTCACGGCGTACAAAACGAGTTTGCAAGTATAATGGCTTACCCGCACGTTTACGGTAGCGCTACTCAGTACGATTACTTCTCTAACCCTGGCTGGAGCGTAAACGGTATTGCATTTGGTATCACAAACCAAGCGCATGCAATTCGCACAGTTACTGCTACAAAAACAAGTATTGCTAACTTTAAATAAGCTGCCCAATAAAAAAGTGGGCTAAATAGCC
>NZ_PJAV01000049.1:0-871 GCF_002836695.1 Pseudoalteromonas sp. 78C3 | reverse complement strand
TATATTTGTATTTAAGTTTTTACACGAAACCAAAGGCAAAGAGCTTGAACAAATGAAAGGGTAAATATTATCCCTTTAATAAGCGCCAAAACTAAAGCAATAGAACTAGAATAATAGAACTAAAGCAATAGTTTTGGAGTTGTTAGACTGCTTCACTCGTTAAGCTTTCTTTTTACTAAACCCAAACACTTTATAAACTCGCAGCAACTATCTCATTTCTCAATAGTTAAATTATTAATGCATTTAAGTAAAGTGTGAGTCGCTTGTTCAATATCACGATTTGTAATAGCGTTTAACATCATTTTTTAAACTTTTATTATTTCGATTTAAGCTGCCTTCATCGACGTCTTCCTTTGGTTTTTAACTGGATTATCAACTTTCGACCATGTTGTGAAAATGAATAATATTAGACGTGACGTAGTTTTTGTAAAAAGACGTAGTTGCGCAGTTTGTGTAATAAGCAACTAAAAAGCAAATACAGCTGATAGTCTGCAGTGAGCGAGAAGCAGACGGTCGGTTAAACTCGTTTTTGGACAAAACTGAGTTACGAAAGTAATGTGGCGAGATAACTTTTAGATTAGAAAATCTATTGTAACGTTGAACTGAGGTTACTCTTACCTCGCCATGTAGTGGTACAGTAATTTTGGCCACCCATTAAGAAAGAAATGTTATGCTGATAAGCATACAAATTTGGGTGAAAAAATGACGAAATTAAAACGTGCAACGTATTCTGCAGCAATCAAATTAGAAACAGCTCAGCTTGTAGTTGACCAAAGTTATACTCAAGAAGAAGCAGCCAAAGCGATGGGTGTGGGTAAATCAACCGTTAGTAAGTGGGTTACTCAATTAAAGCAAGAGCGTAATGGCCAGC
>NZ_PJAV01000048.1:0-873 GCF_002836695.1 Pseudoalteromonas sp. 78C3 | reverse complement strand
TTCTGCAGTAGCTATTTTAGGTTTAGTACTTACATTTTCCGCATCAGCGCATATATCACTCAAGCAATCAACACCTGCGCAAGAAGCCATGTTAATGAAAAGCCCAGAGCAACTTTCGTTAACTTTTGGTGGTGAAGTAAGGCTAGCAAAAGTCATCATCAAAGATGAAAAAAATAAATCAATAAACTTTGATTTCAAACCAAGCTCTACCCCAAGCACAGACTTTAGTTGGTCATTGCCGAGCTTAGTCCAAGGCACTTACACGGTTAAATGGACAGCACTGGGTGGTGATGGACATAAAATGACCGACACGTTTAGATTTATGGTACACAAAAGTGAATCGCATAAGATGATGCAAGAACAATCTAATACCCACAGCAAACATAATCATTAAG
The DNA here is from genome assembly GCF_002836695.1 of Pseudoalteromonas sp. 78C3. Classification (NCBI taxonomy): domain Bacteria; kingdom Pseudomonadati; phylum Pseudomonadota; class Gammaproteobacteria; order Alteromonadales; family Pseudoalteromonadaceae; genus Pseudoalteromonas; species Pseudoalteromonas sp. 78C3. The sequence continues at coordinate 478 of NZ_PJAV01000048.1, read as the reverse complement.
TAGCAACATAATGCAATTAAGTGAATGGTCAGTACTCTTACTATTATTAAAACTAGCAAGCTATATCGCAATTTCAGGGCTTGCGGGCACTTTATTAATGCGCTTTATGTGTGGCAACAGCAATGTTGCAGGGCATCACTTAATTAGCTTTTATCAGTTCTTAAAACGTTGGCAAATTACGTGTGTAGTTACAGGTAGTATTGCTGCACTTTTACAAGTACCAATAGAAGCTGGAGCAATGGCTGAATCAGGCTTTATGGGAATGTTTGACCCCTTTATGCTTGAAATTGTTTGGCAATCAGTCATAGGTGACCAAGCAACGTTTAGAATACCAGCGCTTATTATTGCTCTAATTAGCGCATGTATGTGGAGTGTGGAATCAGATGATAACGTAGCAGGTTATAAAAACGTTGCCGTTATACTAATCATGCTTGGGTTTATCGCTTATAGCTTCACTTTTACTGGGCACAGTGCAAAT
>NZ_PJAV01000047.1:0-873 GCF_002836695.1 Pseudoalteromonas sp. 78C3 | reverse complement strand
CTCTGCAGTAGCCATTTTAGGTTTAGTGCTTACATTTTCCGCATCAGCGCATATATCACTCAAGCAATCAATACCTGCACAAGAAGCCATGTTAATGCAAGGACCAGAGGAACTTTCGTTAATTTTTAGTGGTGAAGTAAGGCTAGCAAAAGTCATCATCAAAGATGAAAAAAATAAAACAATAAACTTTGATTTCAAACCCAGCGCCACCCCAAGCACAGACTTTAATTGGTCATTACCGAGCCTAGCCCAAGGCACTTACACGGTTAAATGGACAGCACTGGGTGGTGATGGACATAAAATGACTGGCACGTTTAGATTTATGGTACATAAAAATGAATCGCATAAGATGATGCAAGAACAATCTAATACCCACAGCAAACATAATCATTAAGTAGCAACATCATGCAATTAAGTGAATGGTCAGTGCTCTTACTATTATTAAAACTAGCAAGCTATATAGCAATTGTAGGGCTTGCGGGCACTTTATTAATGCGCTTTATGTGTGGCAACAGCAATGTTGCAGGGCATCACTTAATTAGCTTTCATCAGTTCTTAAAACGTTGGCAAATTACGTGTGTAGTTACAGGTAGTATTGCTGCACTTTTACAAGTACCTATAGAAGCTGGAGCAATGGCTGAATTAGGCTTTATGGGAATGTTTGACCCCTTTATGCTTGAAATTGTTTGGCAATCAGTCATAGGTGACCAAGCAAGGTTTAGAATACCAGCGCTTATTATTGCTCTAATTAGCGCATGTATGTGGAATGTGGAATCAGATGATAACGTAGCAGGTTATAAAAACGATGCCGTTATACTAATCATGCTTGGGTTTATCGCTTATAGCTTCACTTTTACTGGGCACAGTGCAAAC
>NZ_PJAV01000046.1:0-916 GCF_002836695.1 Pseudoalteromonas sp. 78C3 | reverse complement strand
ACTACAAAAAGAAGTATCAGCTTTATCAACAGAGCTAACACGTATTTCAGATACGACTTCATTTGGTGGTCAGCAATTATTGAACGGCAGCTTCGGTTCAAAATCATTCCAAATTGGTTCAAATGCAAACGAAACAATTAACGTATCACTATCGAGTGTAGCGGCAGAAAAAATTGGGTCTAACCAAGTTAATTTACAAGGCGCGGCTAATACTGGCTTTGGTTCTGCTAGTGCAGCAAACTCAGTAGTTGGTGGTGTTTTGACCGTTGATGGTCGAGAGTCAGCTGCAGTAACCATAGCCGCTAATTCAACCGCTAAAGAATCCGCAGCTGCAATTAACAGCGTAACTAGCTCTACAGGTGTTAGTGCGCAAGCCCGTACTGAAGCTGAAATAACGCTTGGTGCAGTAGGTGCTGCTGATGGCACCGTTAGTTTTTCATTGAATGATGAAAAAGTATCATATGTTACAACTGGTGATGTTGCTACAGACCAACAAGCTATGGCAGAAGCTATTAACTCTAGTACAGATGATCATGGTGTAACTGCTTCAATTGAAAATGGAGTATTAAGCGTATCTAACAACCAAGGTGAAGATATTGAGTTAACTGACTTTGATGCAGTTAGTTCAGCAGGTGCTGCAGTAGCATCTACAGCTTCCATTGTTGCACAAGGATATGCTGGTGCAGATGATACAGCATTTCTTTTAACTAGTGGTGGTGCTGTTGATGCAACTATTACTGGTGCTGTTCAGTTAAATTCTTCTGAGACATTTACTACTAGCACTGCAGATACATCAACATCAGCAACTGCTGCTATAACGAGTAAATTGACTGATGTTGCTGATGTTGATATTACAAGCCAGAAAGGCTCGCAAGATGCGCTAGCAATTATTGATAACGCGATTGCAAACATCGAC
>NZ_PJAV01000045.1:0-941 GCF_002836695.1 Pseudoalteromonas sp. 78C3 | reverse complement strand
CCTAGATTCAAATTGTAAGTGCATAACTTGTTTTGGCTAGATTAAGTGGTCAGTTGCTCATAAGCTAACTGCTTTTTCTCCGGCAAGAGATTTTACAATGAGACATTACAAACAACTGACCTATGCGCAAAGATGCCAGATCGCCGTTCTAAAGAAAAGTGGTTTTACGCAACAAAGTATTGCTGAGCTAACTGATTTATCGCAATCTACGATTTCAAGAGAGCTTTCTAGAAATACAGGTAAGCGAGGTTACAGACATAAACAAGCTCATGAGCGGGCTTTGTTTCGCCGAAGAAGTGTAAGAAAACCGCTTAAGATGACACCTGAAATGATGGCTTTAATTACCCTGAAGCTTAATGAGAAGTGGAGTCCTGAACAAATAACGGGATGGTTGCGTAAAAAAAGTGAACGGTCTGTCAGCCATGAATGCATTTATCTGTATATCTGGGAAGATAAAAAAGCAGGTGGTGAGTTATACCTACATCTGCGCCGACACGGTAAGAAATATCACAAGCGCAGTCATGGTAAAACAAACCGAGGGCAAATAAAAAATCGCGTTAGCATTGAAGAACGTCCACAAATAGTTGATAAGAAAGGTCGTATCGGAGATTGGGAAATAGATACCGTCATAGGTAAAGGTCATCGAGGCGCCCTTGTTACCATTGTAGAGCGGGTCACCCAATTCACTGTATCAACTCAGGTGGCAGGCAAAACAGCACAAGCCGTCACTGCGGCGACGATAGAACTATTAAGGCCATATAGGTCAGCGCTTCATAGCATCACGGCTGACAATGGAAAAGAGTTCGCTTATCACGATCAAATCACAGAGGCTTTAAGTGTTCCTGTTTATTTTGCTCACCCTTATCACTCATGGGAGCGCGGATTGAATGAAAACACGAATGGATTACTACGCCAGTATTGGCCGAAGAGCACAGATTTTA